>CABSMN010000008.1 GCA_902478765.1 uncultured Collinsella sp. | reverse complement strand
GGGGACGTGGTTTCCACGTCCCCTTTTTTTGTCAAAAGTTCTCGATACACTGATTTTTGTCAGAAAGGAGCTTTCGTTGTTAGTACTTACTGATCAGCAGGCTGACGAAATGTTGAGTCGTCTAACTTCCTATTGCAAAGAGTATTCCTTGAGCGTAACTGATGTTGAGCTGAGGAAATGTATTCAGCATTTGGATTTGGTTCTAGAAACTAATAAGACAACCAATCTCACCCGTATTCTTAACGTAGAAGATGCTGCAGTACTTCATATCCTCGACTCACTTGTTTTGCTCCCCTATATCAACAAGGCTCCTGAGGGAGCTTTGCTCGATATGGGAACAGGTGCGGGCTTCCCTGGTATTCCATTAACCATAACCACGCATCGTAAAGCTACTTATATTGACTCTGTTGGCAAGAAGGTTGATGCGGTTAATTCCTTTGTCCATGCTCTTGGATTGAAACATGCTCATGCGGTTCATGATCGTCTTGAAGAATATGCTCGAAGCCATAAGAAGCAGTTCTCTGTTGTAACCGCCCGCGCACTGGCCCCTCTACCGATTCTTGTTGAGTATGCGGCTCCGTATCTGAAGGATGGAGGGCTATTTGTTATAACCAAGGGCAATCCTTCGGATGAGGAGCTTGCTTCCGGCATGTCAGCAGCTAAGATTTGCGGCTTCACTTTGCTTCTGAATGACGCAATTGATTTGCCTGAAGGCTTGGGTCACAGGGAGTTCATTGTTCTTAAGAAGAGTCATCCAGCATCTGTCTCATTGCCTCGTGCAAATGGCGTGGCAAAGAAGAATCCGCTTGCCTAGATGTTTCACGTGAAACATAATGGATACTAACAACTTGCAATGTTTCACGTGAAACATGGCGGTTGATATCGATTCGGAATGTTTCACGTGAAACATCCTCCGTTTGACAGCTTTAATACACACCAGGAGGGACCGTGGGATTTCGCGACGTTAAGCGTTCTAAGAGCGCAAAAGACACGCGTATCATTGCAATCATCAATCAAAAAGGCGGCGTCGGTAAGTCAACGACGGCTGTAAACCTTGCAGCAGCACTGGGTGAGCAGGGACGAAAGACGCTCATTGTTGATTTTGACCCGCAGGGTAATAGCACGAGTGGTTTTGGAATCGAAAAAGAAGAACTCGATCACTGCATCTACGATGCATTGCTGAATGATGTGCCGGCCGAATCGCTTGTTCTTGATACGAATTGCAAAAAGGTATTCGTAATTCCAGCTACCATCCAGCTTGCAGGCGCTGAAATCGAGCTCGTCAGTGCGATTGCACGTGAAACTCGCTTAAAGGACTTGCTTGAACCAATTCAAGATGAGTTTGACTTCATCTTTATCGATTGCCCGCCTTCTCTTGGTTTGCTGACGATTAATGCGTTGACGGCAGCAGATAGCGTTTTGATTCCGATTCAGTGCGAATATTACGCACTAGAAGGTGTCACAAAGCTGCTTGAATCGATGAAGATGGTTAAAACACGCCTTAATAAGAGCCTTGATACTTATGGCGTGCTCATGACTATGTATGATTCGCGCACATCGCTTTCGAACCAAGTTGTCGAAGAGGTTCAATCATATTTTGGCGACAAGGCATTCAAGACCTTGATTCCACGTACAGTTAAAATTTCAGAAGCACCGTCGTTCGGTGAGCCTGTAATTACCTATGCGCCACAGAATAAGGGCGCAAAGGCGTATATGAACCTTGCTAAAGAGGTGATTAAGCGTGCCTAGCCCTAAGAAGCGCGGCGGCTTGGGTCGTGGACTCAATGCGCTGGTATCGGAAGCTGAATATGAGACTGGTGGATCTGCGGCGTCAGCATCAAATGCTGCTTCGGAAACCAAGCTTCCGATCGAAGATATCGTTCCGAACCCAAATCAGCCACGAATTCATTTCAACGAAACTGAGCTTCGCGAGTTGAGTGAGTCAATCCAGGAGCATGGCGTTCTGCAGCCGCTTCTTGTGCGCAAGCACGGTAATGGCTACGAGATTATTGCGGGTGAACGTCGCTATCAGGCTTCAAAGCTTGCTGGCCTTGAAGAGCTCCCCGTCATCATTAAAGACGTTGATGATGAGGAGATGCTTGCACTCGCGCTGATTGAAAACCTTCAGCGTTCTGACCTTAACCCCGTCGAAGAGGCTAAGGGATATCGACAGCTCATCGATGCGAGCGGTATGACTCAGGAAGCCTTGTCAAAGGCTGTCAGCAAGTCTCGCTCTGCAATCACGAATTCTTTGCGCCTGCTTGATCTTCCAGAGGTAGTTCAGCAGATGATCTTCGAAGGCAAGTTAACTGCTGGTCATGCTCGTGCAATTCTTGCGGTTCCGTATGAAGAAGCGCGCATTAAGCTTGCTGAGAAGGTTGATGCAGAGGGATTGTCTGTCCGTGCGACAGAAAATCTTGCTCCATTGTTTTCTGCCGGAGAGACGCCTAAAACACCCCGCCCTGCAACGCCTCAGTCTTTTAAGAAGGCTGCACGCGTTCTGCGTCAGGTGTTTAACACGAATGTTCGCGTCAAGAGCTCGCGCGGCAAGAATAAAATCGAGATCGAGTTTAAGGACGAGGAAGAACTCTCTCGCATTCTTGGCGAGATGATTCAATTTGACCAGGGAGGTCAGGATGAAGAATAAAGTTCTGACCGCTTTTGCTTTGGCTGCAACTGTAGCGGTTGGTGCATTTGCGGGATTTAAGGTCGCAACAGATGATGAATTACGTGGTCGTCTGCTTCGTGGAGCGCAGGATATCGTCGATACATCCAAAACGAAAATGGATGTTATGACTGAGGATGTCGCTATGCGTACCGCTCAGGTAACTAAGAATCCCAAGATTAATCAAGATTGGGTTAATCATCAATGGGAAAATGTAGGCTTTTAGGTACCTAACAATTAATAGCCTATTTGAAGGGTTCCGTGTCTTAACGCCAGAGCAGGGACCCCTTATTTCTTGAGAAAAAGTTGTCGAACAAACGCGCGATGCAAATTAGTGATAGATATGAAACAGCCCCGGTTGCAATTAAGCAACCGGGGCTGTTCGATGTTTCACATGAAACGTTTAGGTTGGTCTCCCCTATGCGTTCTTCTGAACCTTGAAGCGCTGCTTGAGTTGGCCGCAAGCAGCGTCGATATCGTTGCCGCGAGAGTTACGGATGGTGGTCTCGATACCACGGGACTCAAGACGACGCTGAAGGTCTTCAACCTTATGAATCGGCGACGGCTTGAGAGGACTGCCCTCGATATCGTTGAGCTGAATCAGATTGACATGGCACAGCGTGCCCTCGCAGAAGTCACAGAGTGCCTGCATCTCGGGATTGGTGTCATTGACGCCCTCGATCATGGCGTATTCGTACGTCGGTCGGCGGCCGGTCTTTTCGGTGTAGAGCTGAAGAGCCTCGTGAAGGCGCAGAAGTGTGTACTTCTTAACGCCCGGCATGAGTTTATTGCGGGTGGATTGAATGGCAGAGTGCAGAGAGACGGCGAGCGTGAACTGCTCAGGAATTTCGGCAAACTTACGAATACCAGGAATAACGCCGCTGGTGGAGACGGTGAGATGACGCGCTCCGATACCGATACCGTCTGGGTCATTAAGAA
Organism: uncultured Collinsella sp.; assembly: GCA_902478765.1. Lineage (GTDB taxonomy): Bacteria > Actinomycetota > Coriobacteriia > Coriobacteriales > Coriobacteriaceae > Collinsella. The sequence continues at coordinate 10,404 of CABSMN010000008.1, read as the reverse complement.
TGCGCAGTGCTTTGAGGACCTCGTCGTAGTTGGCAAAAGGCTCACCCTGGCCCATGAACACTACGCTCGTCGCGCGCTCACCAAAGTCGTTGGAAACGTGGAGTACCTGGTCAACGATCTCCTGAGCGGTCAGCGAGCGCTTGAGGCCGTTCAGGCCGGTGGCGCAAAAAGCGCAGCCCATGCCACAGCCGGCTTGGGTGGATACACAGACAGACAGCTTGTTGCGACGGGGTATGCCGACGGTCTCGACGGAGATGCCGTCGTGATACTCGAGTAGGTATTTTCGGGAGCCATCCTTAGACACCTGCTTGGTGAGCTCGGTCGGCGTGTCGAAGGCAAATGCCTCTTTCAGCTGCTCGCGGAAGGCCTTAGGAAGGTTGGTCATGTCGTCAAACGAACAAACGTTCTTCTCAAAGACCCATTCAATGAGTTGCTTCGCGCGGAAGGCGGGCTGGCCAAGTTCGGCCACGAGCTCGCGAATATCGTTTTGGCTCAAGTCGCGAATGTCCTGAGATTTAGTCCTGGGATTCATGGAAGCCTTTCGATTTTGGGGAAACGTAGAGGGTATCGCTACAATATGGTATCAGCTGCAGAAATTATAGAGGAGGAGTCTGCCCATGCCGGGTAAAAGCCTAGAGAACATGCACGTAGCGGTCTTGGCGGGCGGTCATTCCGCTGAGCGCGAGATCTCGCTCAATTCGGGAAAGAACGTCGTGGTTGCCTTGAAGGAGGCCGGCTACACTTCGGTGGAGCTGCTCGACACGGCTGCCGATGATTTTATGGTAACCATGGCGACCGGCGGCTTTGACGTGGCGTTTATTGCCATGCACGGTGCCGGCGGCGAGGATGGCGCCATGCAGGGCGCCATGGAGACCCTGGGTATCCCCTACACGGCCTCGGGCGTGCTCGCCAGCGCCTGCGGTGCCGACAAGGAGGTTTCTAAGCTCCTGTACGCCAAGGCGGGCATTCCCATTGCCCCCGGCCTTGCGCTCGAGGTGGGCGATGAAGTCGATATCGATCATATCGTCGAGGTTTGTGGCGAGCGCTGCTTTGTGAAGCCAGCCGTCAACGGTTCCAGCTATGGCATTTCCCTGGTCCATGAGCCCTCCGAGCTGCCCGCGGCAATCGCCAAGGCGTTTGAGTACGGCGACAAAGTGCTGGTCGAGAAGTGTATCGAGGGTACCGAGATCACCGTCGGCGTATACGGCGAAGATGACGTGCGCGCTCTGCCGATTGTCGAGATTCGTAAGCCCGAGGACTGCGAGTTCTACGATCTAGACGTGAAGTATGTCGACCCTACGGACATCCATCGCATTCCGGCGCAGATTTCACCCGAGAACTACGCTCGTGCCCAGGAGCTTGCCTGTGCCGCTCACAAGGCGCTCAGTTGCTTGGGTATCTCGCGCAGCGATTTTATCGTGAGCGAGGACGGCCCCGTTATCCTCGAGACCAATACCATTCCCGGCATGACCGATACGTCGCTGTATCCGGATGAGATCCGCCACACAGACGATATGACGTTCCCGCAGGTCTGTGACAGCCTGATCCGTATGGGCCTTCGTCGAGCGGGCATTGCATGCTAATCGAGGACGCGGTTTCGTCGGGAACGCCGCAGTTTGTCATCGACTCCTATGCCACGCTTGCCGAACGCGCCAAAACGCAGTCCTTCGGCCTTATCGAGGAAGATGTGATTGTCCTCGATACCGAGACCACAGGTCTTTCGGTGCAGGACAACGAGCTGATCGAGATCTCGGCGGCCCGTCTTTCGGGCCGCGAGATCGTCGACCGCTTCGATACCTTCGTGCATCCCAAGCAGCTAATTCCCGCCGAGATTACCGAGCTCACGAGCATTACAAATGACGATGTGGCAGATGCCCCGTCGGCCGCTGAGGTCGTCGCCGCTCTCGCCGATTTTGTCGGTGGTTGCCCGGTGATCGCACATAACGCCACGTTCGATCGCTCGTTTATCGAGTCGGTCAAAGGCGGCGTCAACGTGAGCGATATCTGGATCGATTCGCTGGCGCTGTCGCGCATCGCGCTTCCGCGCCTGGCCTCGCACAAGCTGTCTTTTATGGCCGATCTGTTTGGCTGTGACTCGGTATCACACCGTGCCAATGCCGACGTCGACGCCCTGTGTGGCGTATGGCGTGTGTTGCTCGTGGCGCTCACCGACTTGCCCCAGGGCCTCATGGCGCGCCTAGCCGACATGCATCCGGATGTGCCTTGGTCCTATCGTCCTATCTTCTCATTCTTGGCGGGGCAGAACCCTGGTTCTATCTTCTCTCTCAGCGCCGCTCGTGCTGACGTTCTCAAGGCCGATCGCGCCGACGATCGGGTGGACGCCGACGAACTGCCGGTCCTCAAGATGCCGAGTCGTGAGGAGATTGAGGCAGACTATGCGCCGGGTGGCCTGGTCAATCGCATGTATCCCACTTACGAGCCGCGTGATGAGCAGATCGCGATGGCGCTCGAGGTCCGCGATGCGCTGGTCACGGGCACACATCGCGTAATTGAGGCGGGCACGGGCGTCGGCAAATCGATGGCCTATCTGGTGCCTTTTGCCGAGGCAGCACGCCGTAACAACATCACGGTTGGTATTGCGACCAAATCGAACAATCTTGCCGACCAGCTCATGTACCATGAGCTGCCAAAACTTGCCGAGCAACTGGACGGTGGTCTGTCATTTTGCGCTCTCAAGGGCTATGACCACTATCCGTGCCTGCGCAAGCTTGAGCGCATGAGCCGAGGCCAGGTCGAGATTACCACCAAGCGCGATCCGGCGGACACGCTCACGGCGGTCGCGGTCATTATGGCGTACGTCTGCCAATCAGCCGATGGCGACCTCGACTCGCTCGGCATTCGGTGGCGCAGCGTCAACCGCCCCGACTTTACGACGGCCTCGCGCGAGTGTGCTCGTCGCCTCTGCCCGTTTTTCCCTGATAAATGTTTGGTCCACGGCGCTCGCCGTCGTGCGGCGCATGCCGATGTGGTGGTCACCAACCATTCCCTGCTGTTCCGCAATGTCGCGGCCGAGGGCAGGATTTTACCTCCGATTCGTCATTGGGTAATCGACGAGGCCCATTCCATCGAGCGCGAGGCGCGCCGTCAGTGGGCGCGCGTGGTGTCGGCGGATGAATCGCGTGTTCTGTTTGAGCGCCTGGGTGGCTCGAGCGCCGGCGCGCTAAGCCAGGTTTCCCGTGATTTGGCAACCTCCGAGGGCTCTACGCTCTATCTGGGCCTTACTGCCAAGGCGACGTCGACGGCTGCGCGCGCGAGCATGGCAATCGCCGACGTGTTCGATGGCGTTCGCGAGCTCGGTCGCCGTGCCCGTGGGGGTTATGACAATGCCAATCTATGGATTGGCCCCGAGCTGCGCGAATCAGACGACTGGCATGATTTCTTACAGTCGGCCTACACTGCCATCGACGCATTGGAACAAGCTGACAAGAGCGTAGACGCGCTGGTGCAAGCCGTCGCCGCCGACAAGCCCGAGGTTGTTGTCGACCTGGGTGATATCTCGCGCCGCCTGCATGAGCTGGCCGAGAACCTCAAGCTCATCATTGACGGTACCGACGAACACTACGTGTACTCGTTGCAAGTCAATCGCAGGCTGCGTGCCGGCGGCGAGTCGATGACTGCGGAGCGCATCGATATTGGCGAGGCCTTGGCAACCGAGTGGCTGCCCGAGGTCCACACGGCTATCTTTGCATCGGCGACCATGACGGTTTCCAAGAGCTTTGAGCACTTTAACCACGCCGTCGGCCTCGATCGCATCGGTGCCTCGACATCATCGTCGCTGCACTTGGATTCGAGCTACGACTTCGATTCGAATATGGCTGTAGTCGTTGCGGGCGATATCCCCGATCCGCGCGACCGCGAAGGCTATCTTTCGGCGCTCGAGCGCGTGCTGGTCGACGCTCATCTCGCCATGGGCGGCTCGGTGCTCACGCTGTTCACCAATAGGCGTGACATGGAGGAGCTGTACGCTCGCGTCGAGCCCAAGATGGCTCGTGCGGGTCTGGAACTCAACTGCCAGCAGCGCAACTCGTCTCCTCGCCGTCTGCGCGACCGCTTTATCAACGAACCGACCTCGTCGCTCTTTGCGCTTAAGGCCTTTTGGGAAGGATTTGACGCCAGCGGCGAGACGCTGCGCTGCGTCATCATCCCCAAGCTGCCGTTTTCGAGCCCCACAGACCCGCTCTCATGCGAGCGCAATCTGCGCGAAGACCGCGCTTGGGCGCGCTATTCGCTGCCCGAGGCCGTGCTCGAGGTCAAGCAGGCAGCCGGTCGCCTCATTCGCTCATCGACCGATTGTGGCGTACTCATCTTGGCCGACCCGCGCCTGGTGACGAAGGGCTACGGCAAGAAATTCTTAACGTCGCTGCCCACGAGCTCCTATCAGCGCATCGAGTCGGCACAAATCGGGCACTATCTACAGCTGTGGCGCGCACGCCACGAGCGGCGCCGCTAAAGCGGACAGACGAGGGATTTTGCCATATCGCACAGACGCTCTGACAGGGCGGGGTCATCCAGGATGCGGATGGCCCCGCCCGCTGCGATTACCTGGCTTAACAGCCAGCGCTCGGAGCCGTAGCGCACATTCACTGTTGAGCTGTCCGCCCCATTGGGTTCAATCGACATGATGCCGGGCCAGTCTAGGCGCTCCGCCAAGGCGCGCGGCATGAGAAGCTTCGCGCTCCGCTCCGCCTGGGCGAGGGAGTCGTGGAGGGTCGCGGGCTCCGGTGCGTGGCACACGACGGAGTCGTCGGTCAAGACCAGGCCCTCGATTTTATCCATACGATAGGTACGCTGTTCATCGACCGCGACATCCCAGGCAATCAGATACGTTTGATCGCCGTTTGTTGTGATGCGCAAGGGGTCGACCAAACGCTCGCGCGCTTGTGTGTCATCCATCGAGCGATACGAGATGCGGCAGCGAACGCCGTCCCGAATGGCGCAGCTCAGCTGCTGCCAGTGCGATCCGTGGGCGACGGTGTCAAAGACGCGCTGGTTGTAACCGAGCTCTTTGGGAAGAAGGGCGCGCCGTATTCGAGCCGCAGCTTGGGGTTCGATTCCCAATGATTCAAGTTCATGGTTGAGCACAGCGCCCTCGGCGGCACTCAGACGCAGGGGTAGCACGCGCCCCGCATCACCGACGAGGACCACGCACTCGCCGCGGCGTTCGCAGATAATGCGTGCGCCCGATTCTCGGTCCGCAAGCGTCGAGACGATCTCGAGAATCTCGTCGAGTGATGCCCCCGTGATATCAAAGCGGCTGCAAAGCTCGTCTCGTGTCATGCCATTCTCGCCGGCGGCGTAGAGGGCCTCCATGATGTCGATGGCGCGCGAGAGTCTTTGCTCGCTGGTGAGTTTACGCACGGGCATGCTCGTGCACCGTCCTTTCGATGAGGCGATTCCACGCCTGCTTGAGAGCATCGGGGGCGACGGGCCTCATGCCATCCATGGCATGGGCCATGCAAAACGAGGCTGCGGCTTCAAAGTCGCGCACGTCAACGGTCCAGGTCCACTCTGCTTCGGTGCGCGTGAGTTCGCCTCGTCCGCGTGTGAGACCGCTGATCATATCGGCCTGCGCTTCACGCGCGAACGAGAACGTAGCCGCAACGGGTGGGCGGTCGGCAAAATCGAACTCAAAGAATAAGTAATCGTTGAGGTTGAAATCCGCAGGGATGGCGTAGGCTTTCGAAGGTCTCCAGGCGCGAATGATGCGGTCGCAGCGGAATGTCCTGATATTGTCGGTGGCATTGTCGAGGCCGCAGAAGTATGCCGTGCCCTCGCGCTCGAACATGCCGTAGACGCAAACGGTCCGCTCGCGTTGTTCACCGCGTCCGTTTTGGTACAAAAAGCGCAGCGCGCAACGCTCGGCAAAGGCACTCCATACCGCATCGACGGCGGGAGAGCGGCGGATCGGTGTCTCTCCTGTCGTCGATGCGCCGGTGAGGTAGGCAATCTTGGAGCGAATGTCGGCAAGCGGCGCGGCAAAGGTGGATGAGCCTGCCGCGAGTGTCTGGTCGATGGCATTGAGCAGGATGTCGGCATCGTCTGCGGTGATGAGACCGCCCGCGGCAAACGTGTGCTCGCGGTCGATTGTCCACGAGCTTTCCTCGGTCTCCTGCGCACCGGCGGGGCGAACCTCCTTGATTAAGATGCCACGCTCGAGCAGTTTGTCACGATCGCGCCGAAACTTGCGCTTATCCGAGTCGATATTGCCCGAGTCATATCCCAGGTCAGAATCCAAGACGATCTGCTCGGTCGTCAGCGGTTCGGGGGAGCTGTTGAGCACAAAGAAAAGATTGAGGATGCGCTGAGCCGTTTTATCGAAACCGGGCTCCGAATTCCCCTTTTTAATTGTCGCGGTCGCGTCGCTTGCCGTCATAGAGTCCTCGCATGAGAAGGTGGTTTGCTGCCATGATTTTAGTCCGATATGGAGATTAGGCTATATCCTTGTCCGCTCGAGGCGTTAAGATGGCCCGAATTCGGTCGTTTGCGCTCGCTCGGGGTATACTTTCGACTATATACGGTTCTAATGTGCATGCATTGGGCCTATTTGTCGGATTATGGATGTGGAGCGCACATGGCGAACACCCAGAACTATATTAACCACCTGCTGCAGAACACCGGCATTACGCCGGCATGCAGCGAAGAAGAGCGCTTGGCTGCCGAGGATATCGCTCAGATCTTCCGCAACCACGGCTTTGACCCCGAGGTTCAGGAGTTCAATGCCCCGGCGCCCAGTAGATTGGCATTTGCCGTTACCGGTATTCTTGCGTTTGCCGGCGCCCTGCTGATGGGCATCGGCGGCGGTATCGGCTTGGTCGGCACCTTGCTGGCCATTGTCGGCGCCGTTCTTTACGTGCTCGAGCGCACGGGCCACCCCGTGGTTTCGCGCCTGGGCAAGACGGGCGTGAGCCAAAATGTCATCGCCTACCACAAGGCCTCGGGCCCGCTCGCGTCTCCGCGCAACCGCCCGGTGGTCGTTGTCGCACACTACGACTCTCCCCGTGCTGAGCTGCTCGCCCGCGAGCCCTATGCTTCGTATCGTGCGCTCATCGCCAAGCTGTTGCCCGTTGCCACGATTGCCCCTGCTGCCGTTGCCATCCTGCGTATCCTGCCGCTCCCCGGCGCGCTCAAGGTTCTGCTGTGGATTGTCGCGATCCTCGCTTCCCTCGTTGCACTTGCCAACGCGGCAAACATCATCTCTAACCGCCACGTTCTTCCCTATACGTCCGGCGCGGTGTGCAACAAGTCTTCTGTCGCCGCTATGCTCGGCGTTATGGACAACGTTGCTCCCTTCCAGGGCGAGAACGAGTTTCCCGACGATGTTCCGTTCGATACCTATTTTGGGGAGCAGAAACGTCGTGCCGAGGAAATGGCGCGCGCGGCGGCGGAGTATGCCGCGGCCCAGCAGCAAAACGACTACGGCAACACCATCGAGTACGAAGAGCCTACCTACGCCGAGGACGAGTTCGGTCAGCCGATTGCTCCCGACGCTCAAACCGAGCCCGAACAGGGCGAGGCTTTTGACGAGCAGATTGAGGGCTTTGAGGGTGCGTCTGCCGACGAGACGCTGATTGGCGCCATCGTGCCCGAGGATCAGAATCAGGCTGTCCAGGCCGAAGAGTTCAATGACGAGGTTCCCGCTGCTGAGCCGGCGGAGGAGCCTGCCGCGGCCGAGCCCGAGCCCAAGCTCTATCGCAACGCCGCCGGCAACATTCGCTTTGGTTCGGATGCCATCCGTGCACTCGGAATGCTTCCCGAGTCCTGCACGCTCGATTACGAGGAGGGCGAGGAGCCGACGTTTGAGCCCGAGCCTGCGCCCGTTGTCACTGCGGATGATGAGTCTGCCGCGGTTACCGCTGCCGTTGCCGAGCCCGAGGCGGTGTCCGCGATCGATCCCGCGGCAGGACTGGACATTTTGGCTCCCGCCGCGCCGGCGCAAGACGTTGCGGACGAGTCTGACGACGATTACGTTGAACAGCCGAGGCGCGTGTCTTACGAGAGCGATACTGATTTCTCTGCCGAGATTCCCGCGGCAACGCCCCATGCCGATATTGCATCCGCGTTCTCTTCGATTGGCGCCAGCGCTTCCAGCTTCTTTAAGGGTGCGCTTGCAAAGGGCAGGAAATTTGTCGACGATTTCGAGGAGAAGCGCGCTGCCGCACGCGAGGCAGCCGAGCAGGAGGCTATCGCTCAGCAGCAGGCAGCCGAGGCGGCACGTGAGCGCGCGGCGCAAGAGTTCGAGCAGAACGAGGCTATGCAGTCCGGGCCCGTCGACGCTGCCGAAGCTACGACGTCCTTTGAGTCCCAGCAACCGACGTCAGCGGATGTTGTTGAGGCAACAACGTCTTTCGAGGCTCAGCAGCACGTCGATAGCACCATGTCGTTTGATGCCGCGCAGTTCGATTCCACGATAACGTTTGAAAAGCAAGGCACCGCAATTGCCGAGCCCCTTCCTGTTTCCGATGAGCAGGGCGACGCGGCAGACGATGACGAGCCCATTGATGCTGCCGAAATCCAAGATGCCGCCGAGGACGAGTCCGTCGAGGCCAACTCTGACGAAGAGCAATACGCGGCAGCCGATCAAGGTGATTCGACCGAGGTCGAGCAGGAGGAAGTGCCTGCGGTTTCCGAGACTCCCGAGACGGATGAGTCGAGGCCTTACTCCACGCAGATTTTCACCATGCCGACCCCGAGTGGTTCCGGTGCCACGGTTGCCAATGTCGCTCCCACCCAGGACGAAACGGTCGATTCCCTTATGGCCCAGATTTCCTCCCAGGCATCGCCGCGTCCGCAGATGAATGTTCCCGATCCGGTGTCGGCACCGTCGCCTGCACCTTCCTCGTCTCCGCTGGCTTCGGTCCCCGATCCGTCGCTGCCGTCTATGAAGCAGGCAAACGTTGCGTCTCGCACGTCGCTGTTCGACCTTCCCGATCCCTCTGCCCAGGTCAACGACCCCTTTGCTACTGCCCAGGGTCCCGAACCCACATCGGCACCCGTTGCGCCTTCTATGCCCGTTGCGTCGGGCGCGCAGCCGATCGAGACCATTTCGGCTCCCGCCCCGGCGGCACCCAAGTCTCGTAAGCGCGGCCTAGGTGGCCTGTTCGGTCGTAAAAAGAAAAACGAGCAGGACAGCATGAGTGACTGGCTGGGCGTCGAAGACGATTACGATGCCAAGAAGTCCGGTCGTGGTATCGGTTCGTGGGATAACTTCGAGGACGATAACGATGGCTGGAAGGGTGGCGCTACGTCTTCCGATGGCGCTTCTTCCGAAGATATGCTCTCGGCTGTCGCCTCTATGCGCGATGATGAGCTGCTCGGTCACGATATCTGGTTTGTGGCAACGGGCGCCTCGGATTGTGATGGCGCCGGCATGAAGGCCTTCTTGGCTTCGCACCGCGATAAGCTCCGCGGCGTATTCTTCATCAATCTTGAATCCGTCGGCGCCGGTAGGCTTTCGGTGGTGACGGTTGAGGGCGAACAGCAGCTGCTCAAGGGCGATCGCCGCATCATGAACCTGGTCAGCAAGGTGTGCAAGTCGTTCCATGTCGATTGTGGCGCGCTCGAGATGCCCTATGCCAAGACCGATGCCTATGCCGCGCTCGAGGCGAGCCGCCGAGCCCTCACCATCGCCGGCGTGGACGGCACGCGTCTGGCTTGCGCTCGTACCGAGGACGACCTGCCCCACAATGTCAACCCGACGAACATTGCCACGGTATCCGAGGTCGTGACCGAGGTTATCCGCCGTTCGTAGACGGAGCTCTAAGGAGTCAACGTGTTTTCGTATATTAAGCGCCATTGGCCTGTCTACGTGATTTTGACCTTGATTGCCATTGCGTTAGGATTTGGGGCTGCCTACATCGTGGGTGCGAAGGGCTCGACCCCCGCCTCCGCAATCAGCGAAGAGGTGGAGCAAGAACAGAGTACGGGTGCCGATGGGATTCCTGAGTCCGAGCAGGCAATCGTTGATGGTGGATCTTCGTCTGCAGAGTAGATATGGCGATTTACATGATTGAAAGCGGGCGAGCCAGTCCCCTGGCTCGCCCGCTTTTTCATCGCGCTAGCGCTTCTTTGGGATCGACCTAAGGCGAGCGAACCATAGGGCTGCGGCACCCGAGGTCAGGAGCGCGGTGATGCAAGCGGCGATGGGAACTGATCCTGTTGCCGGTAGGTCCTGCGGTAGGGTACAGCGTTGAATGACGCTGTCCTCGTCATGCGACTCAAGTTTATCGCCGCCACCGTTGCGGCAAAGATCGACGCGTGCGCTGTTGGTGAGTGCGGTTTGGGGCGTATAAGCCGACGTTGCCTGCATGTGTACGACTGCGCCCCGAGCGTCTGTGCCAAGGATTGCTTTGGCATCGTCAAGGTCGTCGTGCTCATCTTTGAGAT
>CABSMN010000007.1 GCA_902478765.1 uncultured Collinsella sp. | reverse complement strand
CTACACTTCTAGCTTCGTCGGCAGCGTCAGATGTGTATAAGAGACAGGTCCCCAACACCACCGGTGCTGCCAAGGCTATCGGCCTGGTTCTCCCCGAGCTCAACGGTAAGCTCATCGGTGCCGCCCAGCGCGTCCCGACGCCGACCGGCTCCATCACCAACCTCTACGCTGTCGTTGACAAGAAGGTCACCGTCGACGAGGTCAACGCCGCTATGAAGGCCTACGCTTCCACCATCTCCGAGACCTTCGGTTACAACGAGGACGACATCGTCTCCACCGACATCATCGGCGAGACCCACGGCTCCATCTTCGACGCCACTCAGACCATGTGCTCTGACCTCGGCAACGGCCAGACCCTCGTTCAGGTCACCTCTTGGTACGACAACGAGAACTCCTACACCTCTCAGATGGTCCGCACCATCAAGTACTTCGAGAAGTTCGTTGCTTAATTTAGCTTTTAGCGAATAGCTCGTTGAGCGTCTAAAGAAGGGCGCGGCCTCATAGGGCTTACACCCTAGGGTCGCGCCCTTTTTATAGGAAATCGTCTGCCGTAATGGGAGGCAGACACGTACGAAAGGTAGAAGCAAACATGGCCTTTACCAAGAAGACCGTCCGCGACATCGATGTCGACGGCAAGCGCGTTCTCGTCCGCGTTGACTTCAACGTGCCTATCAAGGATGGCGTCGTTGGCGACACCACCCGCATCAAGGCTGCCCTGCCCACCATCAACTACCTCGTTGAGCACAACGCTCGCGTCATCCTCATGAGCCACCTCGGTCGTCCCGATGGCACCGGCTTCCAGCCCGAGCTCTCCCTTGAGCCTGTCGCCAAGAAGCTCGCTGAGCTCTCTGGTCTCGATGTTGCCTTTGTCGCCGACACCTACGGCGAGAAGGCCGCCGAGGCTGTTGCCGCCGTCGAGCCGGGCAAGGTCCTCGTTCTCGAGAACGTCCGTTTCGACAAGCGTGAGAAGAAGAACGATCCCGAGATCGCCAAGAAGCTCGCTTCCTATGGTGACGTCTTCGTTCTCGATGCTTTCGGCACCGCTCACCGCGCCCAGGGTTCCGTCGTGGGCCCCGCCGCTTACCTGCCTGCCGTCGCCGGCTTCCTGCTCGAGAAGGAGGTCGACACGCTGACCGGCATCTTCGCCGAGCCCGAGCGCCCCTTCGTCGCTATCGTCGGCGGTTCCAAGGTTTCCTCCAAGATCGGCGTTCTCGATCACCTCATCGACTCCGCTGATACCCTGATCATCGGTGGCGGCATGGCCTACACCTTCTTCCTGGCTCAGGGCCTGACCGTCGGTCAGTCCCTCAAGGAAGAGGACTGGGTCGAGCGTGCCGGCGAGATGCTCAAGAAGGCCGAGGAGAAGGGCGTCAAGATCCTGCTCCCCATCGACAACCGCGTTGCCGATCACTTTGGCGAGGACGCTGTCCCCGAGGTTGTCGCTTCCGACGCTATCCCCGACGATCGTGAGGGCATGGACATCGGCCCCAAGACCGAGGAGCTCTACGCCGAGGCTGTCAAGGGCGCCAAGACCGTGTTCTGGAACGGCCCCATGGGCGTCTTCGAGTTCGATAACTTCGCTCACGGCACCCAGGCTATCGCCGAGGCCGTCGCCGAGGCCGACTGCACCTCGATCATCGGCGGTGGCGACTCTGTCGCAGCTGTCAACAAGTTCAACCTGGCCGACAAGATGAGCTGGATCTCCACCGGTGGTGGCGCTTCCATGGAGCTCGTCGAGGGTAAGGCCCTGCCCGGAGTGGAGGCGCTTCTCGATGCCTAATCGCACCCTTCTTATCGCTGGTAACTGGAAGATGAACAACGACGTCGCCGAGGCCGCCAAGCTCGCCGACGAGCTGGCTCAGGCTCTGCCCGAGGTTCCGGCTGGCGTCGAGGTGCTCGTCTGCCCTCCGACCATCGACATCACCACGGTTCATGACCGCATTCAGGCTGCCCCCATCGCCCTCGGTGCACAGAACGTGTACTGGGAGGCCAAGGGTGCCTTCACCGGTGAGTCCTCTTGCGACATGCTCAAGTCCGCTGGCTGCACCTACTGCATCATCGGTCACTCCGAGCGTCGCGACTACTTCCACGAGACCGACGAGGATCAGAACAAGAAGGCCAAGGCTCTCGTTGCCGCCGGTCTTGTTCCCGTCTTCTGCTGCGGCGAGTCTCTCGAGGTCCGCGAGGCTGGCACCTATGTCGAGCACGTCGTGAACCAGGTCAAGGCTGGCCTTGCTGGTCTTGAGATCACCTGCCCCAAGCAGGTCGTCGTCGCCTACGAGCCCATCTGGGCCATCGGCACCGGCAAGACCGCTACCGCCGAGGACGCTCAGGAGGTCTGCGGCGCTATCCGTGAGACCCTCAAGGAGATGTTCGGCGAGGAGCTCGCTAACGGCATCCGCGTTCTCTATGGTGGCTCTGCCAAGCCCGGCAACATCGCTGAGCTCGTCGCCAAGCCCGACGTTGACGGCGCCCTCGTGGGCGGCGCTTCGCTCAAGGCTGCCGACTTCGCCTCTATGGTCGTCAAGGCAGGCGAGTAGGACATATGGCACAGCGTCATCTTCCTGCACTCCTGATCATCATGGACGGCTGTGGCCTGGCTCCGGCCGATGGCGAGAACGCCGTCGCCGCTGCCAAGACGCCCTTCCTTGATAGCCTGTACGAGAAATACCCCCACACCACGCTCGGCGCTTCGGGCGAGGACGTGGGCCTTCCCGATGGCCAGATGGGCAACTCCGAGGTGGGTCACCTCAATATCGGTGCCGGCCGCATCGTCTTCCAGGAGCTTTCGCGCATCAACAATGCCATCAAGGACGGCTCCATCGCCAAGAACGAGGTCTTCGTCAAGGCTATGGACGATGTCAAGGCCGAAGGCAAGACCCTTCACCTCATGGGCCTTATGAGCCCCGGCGGCGTTCATTCTCACATGAACCATGTCGAGGCCCTGGTCAAGATGGCTGCCCAGCATGGCGTCAAGACCGTTCGCGTCCACGCCTTTATGGATGGCCGCGACGTTGACCCGCAGTCCGGTGCTGGCTACATGAGCGAGTTCTGCGCTTTCTTGGCCAAGATTTCCGAGGAGACCGGTTGCGACGCTCGCGTTGCCACCGTCTCGGGTCGTTATTGGGCCATGGACCGCGATAACCGTTGGGAGCGCATCCAGCGTGCCTACGATGTCATGGTCAACGCGTCCGATGCCGATACCGACCCCGTGGCCGGTATCAAGGCCTACTACGAGAAGGATCCGCGCGGCGATGAGTTCGTCGAGCCCTTCGCTGCCCACAATGAGGGCATCCACGAGGGCGACGCGGCCATCTTCTTCAACTTCCGTCCCGACCGCGCTCGTCAGATGACCCGCGTGTTCACGGACAAGGAGTTCGACGGCTTTGAGCGCGAGCAGATCAAGCTGTCGCACTTTGTGACGATGACCGAGTACGATCCGACGTTTGACGTCGAGGTTGCCTTCCCCAAGACGTTCCCCGAGAACGTTCTGGCCGACGTTATCGCTGCCAATGGCCTGAAGCAGCTGCACACCGCCGAGACCGAGAAGTACGCCCACGTGACGTTCTTCCTCAACGGCGGCATCGAGGAGCCCAAGGAGGGCGAGGAGCGCGTGCTCGTCGCTTCCCCCAAGGTCGCTACCTACGATCTGCAGCCCGAGATGAGCGCTCCCGAGGTTACCGAGAAGCTCGTCGCCGCAATCAACGAGGATCGCGCTGATTTCTACATCGTGAACTTCGCGAACTGCGACATGGTTGGTCACACCGGTGTCTTCGACGCCGCCGTTAAGGCCGTCGAGGCTGTTGACGATGCTCTGTCCAAGGTTGTCCCGGCGATTCTCGCCAAGGGCGGCTTTGCGCTGATTACCGCCGACCATGGCAACGCCGACCACATGTTTGACGTCGCTTCCGACGGTTCCAAGCATCCGTTTACGGCTCACACCACCAACCGTGTGCCGTTCATCATCGTTGATGAGAAGGCCCAGCTCACCGGTATCGAGGACGGCCGTCTTTCCGATATCGCTCCGACCATGCTCACCATGGCTGGTATTGAGCCTTCCGCCGAGATGACGGGTCGCGTGCTCGCCACCGAGGCCTAATAGAAAACAAATACCGTTTTCTAGTAAGGGGGTTGTCCACAACCGGACGACCCCCTTTTTTGGTATTTCTGCCATTTCTACCCCGTCCCTAAATGGCAGGTGGGGGAGTGTTGGAGGTTGTGGTACAGTACTGGAGTTTGAATTGTTCTATTAAGGAGCTTATCTATGGGTCCGTTTCAGATTCTTCTGTTTGTCGTTTGGGCTGTTTCTGCCGTGGCGCTGACGATTCTCGTCCTGATGCACTCCGGTAAGGGCACCGGCGTTTCGGATATGATCGCTAGCTCGCTGTATAACTCCAGCTCTGCCACAGGCGTTATGGAGCAGAACCTTGACCGCCTGACCGTTATCATGGCTGTCGTGTTTGCCGTGTGCGTCGTGCTGTGCATGTTCTTCTTCCCGCAGGGCATCGTCGGCTACTAAGCATCGGCGTATATGCGTTTGTAAAGGGTCCCGCATGTGCGGGGCCCTTTTTGTTTACATATTTGTAACAGAGTCAAAATATCCCCATATACTTCGCCCAACTAAAGAAATTCTCGACCGTTAACCGGAATCAGCGCCAAATTGTGCATAAAATGCGCTACTGTATTGCGAAACGTTGGCCCGCATTGCATAACCAGCCATAACAGCGGACCGCGTTTGAATGGTTCGATTGGGCTGTCTCGACGTTGCCCGGCCGAATTCACTTTGTCCTATCTCATAAGGAGGATGGCATGGCTGATTCTATGTTCCACCAGCCCGTTATGGGTCGTCGCGCCTTTGTTGGCGGCACCCTCGCTGCGAGCTCCATGGCTTTTCTTGCCGCATGCGGCAAGAAGGGCGGCGACGCTTCCGGTTCTGAGTCCGGTTCGACGCTGAACTTCTACATCAACAACCCGGTCTGCATCGACCCCTACAACGTCCAGGAGGATCAGGGCACTCAGGTCGAGTATCAGCTCTTCGACGCTCTGACGGAGTACGATAACGAGAAGGGCGAGATCGTTCCGCTGGCTTGCGAGTCCTTTGAGGCTAACGACGACGCCACCGAGTTCACCTTCAAGATCAAGAAGGCCAAGTTCCACAACGGTGACGACGTTACCTCCAAGTCCTTCAAGCTCGGCTGGGAGCGCCTGGTCAACACTAAGTCGGCCATCGCTACCGAGTATGGTCCTTCCGAGGTCTCCTACCACCTTTCCATGGTCGAGGGCTATGACGATCTGCTTGCCGGTAATGCTACCGAGCTGTCCGGCGTTACCTGCCCGGATGACGAGACCCTCGTCGTCAAGCTGACTTCCGCCTACGCCGACTTCCCGTTCGTCGCCTCTCACCCGGCTCTGTCCCCGGTTCCCGAGTGCGCCGAGTCCGATGTCAAGAGCTTCTACCTTGCCCCGGTCGGTAACGGCCCGTTCATGATGGACGGCAAGTGGGAGGATGGTCAGGAGATCAACCTCAAGAAGTTTGACGATTACTATGGCGACAAGGCCAAGATCGACGCCATCCACTTCCAGGTCATCAAGGACGTGGAGACCGCTTACAAGGAGTTCCAGGCCGGCAACCTCGATGTCTGCGACGTTCCCGTTGCTCAGATCGACGCCGCCAAGAAGGACCGCGGCGAGTCCAAGGATGGCTACACCATGGGTGACGGCGAGCGCATGCTGCTCGGCTCCGAGCCTTCCACGTACTATCTGACGTGCAACACCACGGCCGAGCCGTTCAACAACGCTGACCTGCGCAGGGGCATCTCCCTGGCTATCAACCGTGAGGCCATCTGCAAGACCATCTTCAAGGGCACCCGTACCCCCGCTGACGGCATCGTTCCTCCGGGAATCGCCGGCTACAAGGAGGGCGCATGGGAGTTCTGCGCCTATGACGTCGACAAGGCTAACGAGTACCTCGACAAGGTCGCTCCCGCTGGCGCTAACGGCGATCGTGGCATCAATGTGACCCTGTCCTACAACCAGGACGGTGGCCACAAGGAGATCATGGAGTCCATCATCGGCGACCTCGCCAAGGTGGGCGTCACCGCCGTCTCCGATACTCCCGAGTGGTCTGCCCTGCTCGAGCAGTATCAGAACTTCAACTATCAGTTCGGCCGTCTGGGCTGGATCGCCGATTACCCGATCATGGACAACTTCCTGTACCCGCTGTTCCACTCCGACTCCCTCGGTGGCGACAACCGCTCTGGTTACAACAACCCCGAGTTCGATGCCAAGGTCGATGAGGCCCGTGCCACGGTTGACGACGACGAGCGCATCGCCAAGATGCAGGAGGCTGACGCTATGGTCGCCGCTGACTGCCCGGTTATCCCGGTGATGTTCTACACGCACACCATCGTCGGCTCCGATCGCGTCAAGTACCTCTATGTCGATCCGCAGAAGCACGCCGATCTGGGTACCGCTGAGCTCGCCTAAGAGTTTTGCAGCTTCCATGAGGGTCAAGTATTTACGTAGACCTCATGGGAAACATACAGTTCTCCCTAACCTGGGGTAAACTGGCTGATGGTAATTTTGGGATGCCGGTCTGGCGATCGGCATCCCATTTAGGTTAATCCCTAGATAGGGGAGTGGTATGGGTAAGTACATCGTTAAACGTGTGCTTCAGTTCATCCCGGTATTTTTGGGCGTTACGTTGATTCTGTTCGCCCTCCAGAATATTGTGCCGGGAGACCCGATCAAGCTGATCGGTGGAGACAAGGCTCTGTCCCCCGAGGTAGAGCTTCAACTTCGCGTGCGCTATCACCTGGTCCAGGCGGACGAGGACGGCAACGCGATCCTTGACGAGAACGGCGATCCCGTTCCAACGTCGCTTGTGGACCAATACTTGAATTACATGAATGGTCTGCTTCATGGCGATCTGGGCAATTCGTATCAGCGCAAGCTGCCGGTTGCGGAAATCTTTGCCCAGAAGTATCCGTATACGGTTAAACTCGCCGCGTGCGCCATTGTGCTCGAGGCAATCATGGGTATCGGTGCGGGTATCATTTCGGCGGTAAAGCGCTATTCCTTCTGGGATATTTTGGTAACGCTGACCACGTCGATCCTCGTTGCCGTTCCTGCATTCTGGCTCGGTATGCTGCTGCAGCTGTTCTTTGGCGTCATCCTTAAGGATGCCACCGGCGGCGCATTCTCCATGCCGATCTCGGGTGCCGGCGGCTCCAGCTCTCAGTATCAGGATTGGATGCACTATGTGCTTCCGACCATTACGCTGGCTTCGGTTTCGACCGCCTATGCTGCCCGCATCATGCGCTCGCAGCTACTCGACGTCATGAATCAGGATTACATCCGCACGGCAAAGGCCAAGGGTCTCTCCAATCGCGCGATCATCGTCAAGCATGCGCTTAAGAATGCACTCATCCCCGTTGTTACCTATATTGGTGTCGACTTCGGCGGCATGCTTTCGGGCGCCATCCTGACCGAGACGGTCTTTAACTGGCCCGGTATCGGCTCTGAGGTCTACCGCGCCATTAGCATGCGCGACTGGCCCATCGTTATGGGCGGCGTTACGCTCATCGTTGTCGTCGTTATGGTGATCAACCTGCTCGTCGACATTAGCTATGCATTCCTCGACCCGCGTATCCGCCTCGGCGGTCCGTCGGATAAGGCCTAAGGGAGGTACGTCTCATGCAGGAAACTGATTCTCAGTCTCAGGAGCAGGCTACCGCCACCAAGGCCGCATCTGCTCCCGCCAAGTCCCGCACGCTGTGGGGCGACGCTTTCAAGCGTCTTCGCAAGAATAAGCTCGCCGTTATCGGTATCTGCTGGATTATCATCGTCGTTTTGGTTGCCTTGACCGCAGACCTATGGGCTAAGCCCTGGCTCGGGTCGCCGACGGCTTCTGACTCGACGACCATGGCCGAGACTTCGCTGCTGGCTCCGTGTGCCGAGCACCCGTTTGGTACCGACGCCCTTGGCCGCGACATTCTCGTCCGAGTTATCTACGGCGCGCGCGTTTCGCTTTCCGTCGGTATTATGGCCACCGCCATCTCCACGGTGATCGGTCTGATCATGGGCGCCCTGGCCGGTTTCTATGGCGGCATCTGGGATACGATCATCATGCGCTTCGCGGATATCTTCCTCGCGTTCCCGTACGTGCTGTTCGTTGTCGCCATGATCGCCGTTATCGGCCGTGGTCTTCAGAATGTTTTCATCGCCATCGGTATTCTCGGCTGGCCCTCGATTGCCCGTGTCTTCCGATCCGCGATCCTGACAGTCAAGGAAAACGACTATGTTGACGCTGCGCGCGCGATGGGTGCATCCGATGCTCGTATCGTCGTGCGTCACATCTTCCCGAACTCCGTTGCTTCCATCGTAGTCTACGCGACCATGAACATCGGTGGCGCCATTCTGACCGAGTCCGCTCTGTCCTTCCTCGGCATGGGCGTTATTCCGCCTACGCCTTCGTGGGGCTCCATGATTCAGGACGGTCAGCAGTATCTTCTGACTGCTCCCTGGATGATGATCATGCCCGGTTTGGCAATTCTCTCGACGGTGCTCGCCTTTACCCTGCTGGGTGACGGTCTGCGCGACGCCCTCGACGTCAAGATGAAGGACGCATAAGGATGAAGAAGAACAAGAACTATGTGGACCTGAAGGACCAGCCGGTTCCCGAGGGCCAGCATCTGCTCGAGGTCGATGACCTTAAGATGTATTTCCACACCGAGGATGGCGTCGTTCGCGCTGTCGATGGCGTGTCCTACACGCTCGATCGCGGTGAGACCCTGGGTGTCGTCGGTGAGTCCGGCTCTGGTAAGTCCGTGACCGCCATGACCATCATGGGCCTCATCTCGATGCCTCCGGGAAAGATTGAGGGCGGCGACGTTCGCTACCGCGGTCGTTCGATCCTCGAGATGACCGAGGAAGAAATGCAGCATATTCGCGGCAACGATATCGCGATGATCTTCCAGGATCCTATGACCTCCCTGAACCCGGTCTATAAGATCGGCAAGCAGGTGGGCGAGGGACTTCGTCTGCACCGTGGCTACTCCAAGCAGGAGGCGCTCAAGCGCGCCACCGAGCTTTTGGACCTCGTTGGCATTCCCGAGCCCGAGAAGCGCGTCAACGAGTATCCGCACCAGTTCTCCGGCGGTATGCGTCAGCGCGTCATGATTGCCATGGCGCTTGCCTGCGATCCCGATATCCTGATTGCCGATGAGCCCACGACTGCTCTGGACGTTACCATCCAGGCTCAGATTATTGAGCTGATGCAGGAAATGCAGGAGAAGAACGGCAACGCCATTATCATGATCACCCACGACCTTGGCGTTGTCGCCGATATGGCCGATAAGATCATGGTTATGTACGCCGGCCGTCCCGTCGAGTTCGGTACTGCCGAAGAGATCTTCTACGAGAGCCGTCATCCCTACACCTGGGGCCTTATCCGCTCCATCCCGGAGCAGGCTATCGATGAGAAGAAGCCGCTGACGCCGATTCACGGCAACCCGCCCTCGCTCATGAACCTGCCCGAGGGTTGCGTGTTCTCGCCTCGTTGCCCCTATGCGACCGATAAGTGCCGCAAGCAGCGTCCTGAGCGTGTTGTCACTGAGTCTGGCCATTATTCCGCGTGCCACTACTCCGGCGACCCCGAGTTCCTCAAGAATGCTCCTGCGACGTCCCGTACGCGCAAGGATTCCGAGAAGGGAGGCGAGGCGTAAATGGCAGATAAGAACGAGCGCACTCCGCTGCTGAAGGTCGAGCACCTCTCTAAGGAATTCCCCGCCGAGTCCGGCATGTTCGCCAAGCGCTTTTCCAAGCGCGTCGTCTCTGCTGTGAACGACATCTCGTTTGAGATTTATCCTGGCGAGACCTTTGGTCTGGTTGGCGAGTCTGGTTGCGGTAAGTCCACCACGGGCCGCACGATTATGCGCCTGACCCAGCCGACTGCCGGCAAGGTGTTCTTCCAGGGCAAAGATGTTGCCGAGATGAGCAAGCATGAGATCAAGGACATGCGTCGCGAGATGCAGTTCATCTTCCAGGACCCCTATGCTTCGCTGAACCCCCGTATGACCATCGGCGAGATCGTCTCCGAGCCCATGACTATTCACGGCGTGGGCACCAAGGAGGAGCGTATCGAGCGTGTTCGCGAGCTTCTCGACGTCGTTGGACTGAACCCCGAGCACATCAACCGCTATCCGCACGAGTTCTCGGGCGGTCAGCGTCAGCGTGTCGGCATCGCCCGCGCCTTCGCTTTGAAGCCCAAGCTGATCATCTGCGACGAGCCCGTTTCCGCTCTGGATGTTTCCATTCAGGCCCAGGTTCTGAACCTGCTCAAGGAACTTCAGGACAAGTTTGGTACGGCGTATCTGTTTATCGCCCACGACCTGTCCGTCGTGCAGCACATCTCCGATCGCGTTGCCGTTATGTATCTGGGCAAGATGGTCGAGGTTTCGGACTGGAAGACGCTCTATAGCGAGCCTCACCATCCGTACACGCAGTCGCTGCTATCTGCTGTGCCGGTGCCCGATCCGGATATCCAGAAGACCCGCAAGCGTATCATCCTCGCCGGCGATCCGCCGTCGCCGCTGGATCCGCCGACCGGCTGCCGTTTCCACACGCGTTGCCCGATCGCGCAGGGCATCTGCTCAGAGAAGCTTCCTGAGTTTAAGGAAGTTGCACCGGGTCACTGCTGCGCCTGCCACTTCGCCGAGCCGTTCCCGATCAAGGAATCGCACATCGACCTGTAGTCGGTGAACTGTCCGGGCCCGCTCTGGAGTTGCCTTTCAGAACGTCCTCGACCATGGAAGCCCTCTTATCCTGCTCCTTCGGAGCTGCGGATAAGGGGGCTTCCTGGTCTGCGGAATGTTCTGAAAGGCAACTCCAGAGCGGGCCCTACGTTAACGCGGCAGAGGGGGAGTGCGATTCCTCGATCGCTCACTTAATCTAATAGGAAATTGAGCGAGGCCGGAGCTTTAGCTCCGGCCTCCCCATATAAGGGCTCGGCAAAGCCGAGCCACTAAATTATGTATTAGCCCCAGAACATATTTGAGAACTGTGCCCGGAGTGCATACTTCTAGGGCCGGAATGAGGTTGCTTTCCAACGCATTCCGCAGGGGGCGGCATTATTTTGTAGCGCGAAGCGCGGATCAAAATAATGTCGCATGCCCGAGGACGCGTTGGAAAGCAACCTCATTCCGGCCCGAACAGGTCAGTCTACCTGCGCATTTACAAATTCGTAAACTTTTTTGAAAAAAGTGCTTGCACAGTTCTCGAATCATAGGTTATTATCTTCCTCGTTGAACGCGCGGGTCCAAGAAAACGAACCGCGAATCAACAACATAGCATGTCGGAGTGGCGGAATTGGCAGACGCGCTAGCTTGAGGTGCTAGTGACCGCTTTTTGGTCATGCGGGTTCAAGTCCCGCCTCCGACACCATCGCATTTGAGAAGCCTCTTCGGAGGCTTTTTTGTTACCGATAGACGGTGAGGTCCACGATGGAAACGCTTGAGCGCAACGAGTGGGCAGACGTTGCCCAACTAGTCGAGATCACGAGCGATGCTGTCATCATCTGCGAGCTCGACGGAACCATTCTGCATGTGAATAATCGCTTACTTGGTTTGATGTGCGAGGAACGCGCCGACGTCATCGGTGGAGATGTTAAAGACGTCCTGTACTCGTCCGCTTTTGAACGTGCGACGGAACATCGTTTGCCATTTGAAACTGATGGCTCCGAGAGCGAACTGATGCTCAAGCTGAGCGATGGCTCCTTTATTCCCGTATTGGTTCGCGCAGGCTCCGTAACGCCTCCACGTATCTTTGGGCGCCGCGCGCCACGTGTCCTGGTGGCGCTTCACAGTATTGAGGAACAGTATTCTCACGACCGGCAACTCAAGCGTGCGTTATCGGAGCTTAGAGTGGCGAACAAGCGTCTCTCTGGCACGCTCTCGGTCATTATGAGCACTGTGGGCTCCGATGAGTTACCCACCCTGCTTGATACCGTTTTGAACCAGCTTGTAGGAACGCTCGATGCTTCGGGTGCTGCTATCTATTTTTCTGAGAGCGGCGGCTTTAAGCTCCGCGGTGTTTCCGAGGAGCTGCTCGACAGCTACCTGCCCGAGTTTTTGCCGTATGGCGCTGGCATTCCGACGTATGTTCTTCGCGAGTCGCGTGCCTGTCGCTTGTCGATTCAACAGGACCTTGAGGGCGATAAGGCCGCCTCCGGTATGTTCATGGACCTGGATAATCGTTCTAAGCACCTGTTGCGCATGCAGGATATGCCTCCGTACCGCAGTGAAATCTGTCTTCCCGTTTTTTACGGTACGCAGATCCTCGGCGTGCTGGAAGTTGGTTGGAAACGCCCCCAGGCACCGCTCGCTTATGATGTTAATGTACTTGAGGTCATTTGCGATTACCTGTCTATCCAGCTGGTCGGCATGGCATCGAGCCTTCGCTCCCGTCGCACGGCCGAGCTTGGCCGCTCGCTCAATGTCTTGCGGGATGAGTTGTTTACCTTTCTAGACGATTCCGCCGCGGCTACCCAGGCGGTATCGTCCGAGATCTGCAATATGCTCAACTGCCATTTTTGCCCTATTGAGTATGACGCCAGTCTGGATTCCTACGTCATAGATTTTGAAGGCGGCAGTCGCGTTGCTTTGCCGGACGATCCCGAGAAGCTTTTCTTTTCCACGACGGCGCCGGCGGCACGTCTGGGGGCTGGCCCTGATGGCTTTGAGGCATCTGTTTTGGGCGGCACGAGTGCCGAGGACCTTAAACACGTCCGTATAACTCGCGTTGACGAATCGATGCCTATGGGAGGCTGGCTTAGGGCGCATGGTCTGCCTTGTCAAGGTCTCTACGTCGACTCCGGCATCGAGGCGGGGCGCCCGCGCTCTGAGGGTGATGGCAAGCACAGTAACGACGCGATTGTTCCTGCTTCTGTTGCGAAGAGCCCGACGACGCGCGCGCTGCTGCTTCGTGATGGTAGCCAAGAGCCGATTGATGACCTTGAATATGACTACTTGGTGCACTTAGCGCATGACTTTGAACTGATCTACGAGGGCGAATCTCAAAAGCGCGAGGAGCGCCATATTGCTCAGACCCTTCAGATCGGCATGAGAAATTCCCTGGGGGATGTTCCGGGTATCGCAACCGATTCGGTGTACCTGTCGGCCACGAACTCGGCGTTGGTCGGCGGCGATTTCTATACGCTCATCCGTCTTCCCGACGACTGCGCCGTCATGATTCTGGGTGATGTGTCTGGCAAAGGCATTGAGGCCGCATCGATGTCTGCGCTCGTCAAGACGGCCCTGACGGCATATGCCTGGGAGGGCGCTGGACCGGCCCGCATGGCACGCTCCCTTAACAGCATGCTCATGGGCTTTTCGAGGGTCGAGACGTTCGTGACGGCCTTTATCGCCAAGATTGACCTTAAGGCCGGACGCGCAACGTATTGTTCGGCGGGCCATCCTCCGACCATGGTCATTAGGCCAGAGTCGATGCCGCTGGGTGGCGGCGAGGCACGTGGGGGAGAGGTCGAGCTGCTTGGATGTCAATCGGGTGTAATCGGTGCCTTTGAGAGCATGGTGTACGAGACAGGCGTGTTTACGTTCGCTCCTGGCGACATGCTCTTCATGTATACGGATGGAACGATTGAGGCCCGCGACCGCGCCGGAGCGTTCTTTGGCGAGCAGCGCTTGCGCGATCTTCTGCTTTCTGTTTCGGGGGAGGGCGTGTCGGGCATTTGCGGCAAGGTCTTGGGCGAGCTTGACCGATTTACCGAATCGGCGCTGGACGATGACATTGCATTGGTGTCCCTTGAGTTTTTACGGGGTCGTTCATAGACGACGCTGAGCGGGCTGAATCCGCACGGTTGGGGAAACGAATGCATCGAGTGGGCTTTTTTGGGGAACCATGGTCGTATGAATGAGTGGAATGACATAGCGGTTTTGACGCCACCAGGCGATATCGACATCGCCACGGTGCCTGCGCTGCGTCGGCGGTTGGATGCTTTGATTGGCCGCGGCGTGCGTCGTGTTGTCATCAACTGTCAGGCTGTTAGCTTTATCGATTCGACGGGCTTGGCATTCCTGCTTACGCGCGCTCGTGAGCTCATGAGGCGAGAAGGCCTGCTTTCGCTCGTCAATGCATCAGGTGAAGTTGTTCGCTTTTTGGAGATTGCTCGTCTTGTCGATATCCTTCATGTCGCGGGGCCGGCACGGGAGTCTATTCCCGCCATTCCGGTGGGGGAGCTGCCTCGCTGGAGTAAGAGCGTCGAGGTCCGTCAGGGTATCGAGAATCTTCCATACTACCGACATCGCATCGCCGAACTCCTTGAATCGCTTCCGTTGCGCCGTGACGAGCGCTACGATGTCGCATTGGCGTCGGGGGAGGCGCTGGGTAATGCCTATGACCATGCGGGCGGTATCGGGTGCGTCCTGACGGTTCAGGCCTATGGCGATCGCGTTGTGGTTGAGGTACTTGATCGAGGTGCCGGCTATTCTATCGATGAAACGATCGAACCGGTCGCATCCGAGGAACGCGGCCGTGGCATCAAGCTTATGCGTATGCTCGTCGATAACGTGGAGGTTGCTCGTCGTACGGACGGCGCCGGCACGCGCGTGCAGATGGTGAAGCTGTTTAGCGGAGCGCTGGAATCGTGTGCCTAGCCAATCGCTTTAGCGCGTTTAGCTACTAAGAACATGCGGCAGACAAGTTTTTTGAAAAAAGTACTTGCGTCTTTTGGACAACTCGCGTAAATTAATAACCCGCAAGCGGACATGGCTCAGTTGGTAGAGCACAACCTTGCCAAGGTTGGGGTCGCGGGTT
>CABSMN010000006.1 GCA_902478765.1 uncultured Collinsella sp. | reverse complement strand
ACGAGCGTGCTCTCGTGCGTATCGACACGTCCGAGTACATGGAGAAGTTCAGCGTCCAACGTCTGATCGGTGCGCCTCCGGGATACGTGGGTTACGACGAGGGCGGCCAGCTTACCGAGGCCGTGCGCCGTCGTCCGTACTCCGTGATTTTGCTCGACGAGATGGAGAAAGCTCATCCGGATGTCTTTAACGTGCTGCTGCAGGTGCTTGATGACGGCCGTCTGACCGATGGCCAGGGTCGCCAGGTGTCCTTCAAGAACACGATCATCATCATGACGTCTAACGTGGGCTCCAAGGCCATCGCCGATCTGTCCGGTAAGGACGAGGAGGAGATGCGCCATCAGGTCGACGCCGCCATGGCTCAGACCTTCCGCCCCGAGTTCCTCAACCGTATCGACGATATCGTGGTGTTCCATCCGCTCGGCATGGCGCAGATTGAAAAGATCGTCGACATCCAGCTCGCCGACGTCCGCGCGCGTCTGGCCAAGGAGCGCATGACGCTTGCCATCACCCCGGCGGCCAAGCAGATGCTCGCCGTGGGCGGCCTGGACCCGGTCTTTGGCGCCCGTCCGCTCAAGCGTCTCGTGCAGCGCGAGGTCGTGGATGCCATTGCCGCCGCTATCATCGACGGTACGGTGCGCGAGGGCGATCAGGTGACGGTCGATGTCGACAAGGACGGCGGTTTTACCGTCGTGTGTGACAACACGCCGGCAGCCACCTACGAGGTCCCCGACGCCGAGTAGATTTTGGGCCATGCCTTAAAATCTGCCAGTCGTCTCTAAACGCCAAGGGCGGCGGATCCAATGGGGTCCGCCGCCCTTTTTCGTGCGACAATCGATAATGCTGAACGGATGCGATGCAAGGAGCTATGCAGATGAAAGACGAGATCAAGACAAGCGCGCCGGCGACCGATGCCGCACCCGCCGCACCCAAGCCTGCGCCTAAACCGGCACCCAAGCCGCGCGACCCCTACATTCGTGCCGAGAACGAGGACGACGACGGCTACGATCCCTACAGCGACCGCCGCCCCGAGCGCGAGCCGCTGTTCGAAGCCGACCCCTGGCGCTAGTTGCATCAAGTAGCTAATTTGGCGATGATTTTCTGGGACGGGGTAGTCAAAAAAGTCCCGTCCCAAATCGACTGTCCAGGGAGTCGCATTCGAGCTTGGTTGTCCTCTCAGCCACTCGGCATCCTTCGAGCAGTAATAGTGAAAAAACTTGCTTAAGTGTTAATCAAGTCAGATATTATCTTGCTCTCTAATTAATCAAGAATCGGTATAATTTTGATTAGCTAGAGAGCAAGATTGGAGAATCATGGCATTCAACGACTTGATCGCCCAGAAAATAAAGGACTTTGAACAGCAGGGGGTTCCGCAGGTCTTTGAGCGAGACCTTGATCTAGGAAACCCACAGGAGCCAAAGCGCGACAACATCGTAAATGTGATTGTGGGGGCCCGCCGTTGTGGAAAGACGTATCGCCTGTATCAGGAGATGCGGCGGCTTCAGAGCCGGGGCGTCGAGCTTGACCGGATGCTTTACTTCAATTTTGAGGATGAGCGCTTGCGCCCGTATGAGCCATCGTTGCTGGCGGACGTGCTTGACACGTTCTATGCGCTGTATCCTGCTGCTCGAACCGAGGGCTCTTACATTTTCTTTGACGAGATCCAGGAAATTCCCGAATGGGGTGCGTTTCTGCGGCGTGTAGTCGATACGGAGAAGGCGACCGTCTATGTGACGGGATCTTCTTCTAAGATGCTGTCCTCAGAACTTAAGAGCGAGTTCAGGGGTCGTTCTCTTATACGGGAGCTTTTTCCGTTGAGTTTTTCGGAATACGTTCGGTATAAGACGGGGAGCGTTTTCGAGCCAGATGCGACCTTTTCCCCAAGCGATGCAGCGCTGCTTCGACATCATCTGATCGGATATCTTGAACGAGGGGGATTCATCGCGACGCTTGAGCAGACGCCCGCAGACGCGATTCAGCTGCTACAGGAATATGCTTCGCGAACGGTCGCTATGGACGTCATTGAACGGTACGACGTCAAGAACCCTCGCCTGGCATCGCTGTTCCTAACGCGGTGTATGGCATCTTCGGGACGAGAGCTGTCGGTGAACAAAGTGTACAACGAGTTCAAGAGCAGGCAGATACCCGTCAGTCGTAATTCGCTCAGCGACTTACTTGAGTATTACGAGGATGCCTATCTGCTGTTCTCCGTGTCGGAGTTCACGCGTTCACTGGCAAATAACATGCGGTCTGCGTCAAAGGTCTACGCTGTCGATCCTGCGATGTTTGGAGCATTCTCTCCCGCATCAGCATTGGACCAGGGCCAGAGGCTCGAGACCGCAGTGTTCAATGCGCTAAGAAGAAGGACTCCCGCGGTGAGGACCGGCTCGGTCTGCCGCCTGCTGATCAAAGAGAAGAGCAAAAGCCATGAGGTGGACTTTGTGGCTGGGGATGCGCTTCTCATGCGGGCTTATAGCCTGATTCAGGTGAGTGCGGATATGGCAAGTGAGAAAACGCGCGAGCGCGAAATTGCCGCGCTTGATGCCTCGATGGCCCAGTTTGATCTTGGCGAGTCGGCAATCGTTACCATGGATGAACAGACCGATATTCCATGCGAGCACGGTGTGGTACACGTTATGCCCGCATGGAAGTGGCTCCTTGCCTAATCATCTATGGGCCTGTGGGGTCAGGACCTCCTGGCTCCTTCATCACGGTTGGGGAGCACCTTGCTGCGCCAGGCTAGTCCTGGGCTTTGATACTCGGCAGCAGGATCTGCGCGAGGTAGTCGGTTTCGAGCTTAGTGGCACCATCGGCCTTGCCGTCTTTACCCACCAGGTCGTTCTTGATCTGGCTATACGTATAGCGGTTGCCGGTCGTAAGCTCGACAAGCTCAATGGCCGTGTCCATGGGGTAGGTTGACACGGGGTTCTGCGTCCGTCCGTTGATGGTCTGGGGCACCACATACGGATAGACGGGGCCGCTGGCGTAGACGGTATAACCGTTGCCTAGATTGGCCGCGCCCAAAACCGTATCGCCTTCATCGGGCGTAAAGCTCTCGCCCTCGCGCACCGCGACGAGCGTCACGAGCGGCGTATTGGTGTCGTCGCCCAGATAGATGCATAGCGTGCTTCCGTTTTGCCAAGTTGCGACCTTGCCGTACCACTCGACGGGAATATCGAGCTGGTAGAGGTCGGTTGCCTTGTGGCGAGCGTCAGCATCACGGGACGCCTGTGCCTTTTGCGCGCTCACGGCATTGACGGCGGCGTCGCGCCGCGCGGTTGCTGCCTGCTGGAGCACTTTGGCAGCCGCGGCGGAGCTCGCACCGCCCTCCTCGGCATACTTGGCGGCGGCATCGATCTGGTCGTCAGTCACCGTGTCGGCCGAAGGCACCTTGAGCTTAAAGGTGGCCTGGGCACTTAAATCCTGTCCATCGCTCTTAACGGTGACCTGCGTCTTGGTGGTCGGGACGGTATAGATGGTGCCGTCGGCCGCGATGGGGGAGGCAGCGATGGAGAGCGTGTAATCGCCGGGCAGCAGTTTGATGCCGCGGCCGTGCTCGTCAACATAGAGCGTTTCGCTCACGGAGGAGCCATCAGCGTCCTGACCGCTCACCTGTACGGGAATCTTGGAGCCGGCGGAACAGTCGAGGCCCGCGGCATGCACGCCAATCTGCACCGACATCATCGTGTGGGCATTGGCGGCGGTGATGGCAGCCTGCTCTTGCCGGTATCCGTTCCAGGCTGCGTAGCCTGCGCCGCCGGCGACGAGCGCGACGGCCACAACGCCGGCAACCATCAGGTTGCGGCGCTTGGGCGACATCTTGCGATGACGAACCTCGGCTTCGCGTGCCGAAGGAACGGACGGTAGGGGAATATCGCCCATGGCGATGGTCTCGTCCACGGCAGGAGCGGAGCCCAGGCCGGGAAGCTCGCGGGTCAGGGAATCTTCGGCCGGCAAGCTGTCGAGCAAGATGGTTTCCTCGCTCGTGTCGGATTCGGGCTGATTGCCGGCCTCGCTTTCGTCCTCTTCGGCTTCGTCAGGAGCGTCTTTGGCGTCGCTGCCTTCGTCCTCAGTGTCTTCGTGCGCCTCGTCCTGCGCGTCGACGGCCGAATCGCTAAACGAGAGCTCGTCTAGCGCGATCCGGTCAAGGCTCTCCAGGGCTTCGGCACATGCTTCCGCATCCTGGGCCGCATCCTCGCGGCCATACGTCTCATCGCTCATATATCCCCCAATGCAATATCGGCTCAACACTGTACCCAAAAATGGAGCCATATAAAGCGCATACGAAATATAAGATCCGATTTAACCTGAGCGCATCCTGGGCCGCATCCTCGCGGCAACAAAAAGCCCCCGGAAAGCGGACAAATTGCTTTCCGGGGGCATGCAATACATTGCATTGCGCGGAGCCGGCTATGCTGCTTTGCGCTCAAGCGGCGTTTGCGCCGGGCATGTTACTCGGCGTGCGCGTAGTCAACCTTGGCGCGGCGAGCGGTAGCCTTCTCCCAATCGCTGGTGCCCTCAAAGACATCCTGCTTGTAGGGATTGCGGCCGAGCTTCTTGGCACGGTAGGCGATGTAGATGATCGCGGCAACGTTGGCGACCAGCGCGGCGACCGAGACCGCGGTGGCGGCGCCGGGGTCGAGCGTGGAGTGGGTCACAAAGATGGACTCCTCCTGGAAGTACGGGAACACCTGGGCAAACATGCACCAAATAGCAAGCGTAAAGGCGCGGTTCTGAATCCAGCCGCCCTTGTTCCAGATAAAGGCGGCGACGGTGGGCGCCAGCAGCAGCGCAAAGCCGCAGAACCAAGAGTGGGTGGGCAGGCAGTTGTAGGTGTAGCAGAAGTTCCAGATATCGTAGGCGATGATGTAGACCCAAGTCATGTCGGGCCACAACATGTCGGTCTGATCCTCGGAGGCGTAGACGCTCCACCAACCGGTCATGCAGAAGATGTTGATGAGACCGGCGATGCCGTTGAACACGTTGTTCCAGCCGGCAAGCTGCGTGGCACCCTCGGAGGTGACCCAGGTGGACTGGCCCAGGACAAAGAAGTGATAGGCGCTCTCGAAGTCGGACACAACGGCGATCATGATGTTGATGGCGACGATCACAAACGGCCACGCGCGGAACCAATGCGCCTTGCCGATCTTGCCCCACTGGTACTTAATGGCAATGAAGCCCCAGCAACCGGCCAGCGCCGCGTACACCTTGGCGTAGTGGAACCAGCTGTTCTGGTATACATGGGTGGGGTTGGTGAGCGCCCACTCGGCGCCCTGTGAGACGCCGATGGCGATGGCGACGCAGTAGATGGTCATGGCCAGCGGAGCCACGCCAAAGATGATTGCCGCGCCCAGCTTGGTGCGGCGGCCGACCTCGTTGAGCACGATCAGGCCAATAAAGACCATGGCCCAGCCGGCCCAGTGGATAAGGGTATCGCTACCCCAAACATCGAACAGCATGCTGCTCTCCTTTCACACGCCCGCGGCCCCTCTTCTGATCGCGGGCAGTTTGGCCAAATGTCGTCAGTTCTGGGGCTTGCGCTCCGGATACTTGGCGGTATAGCCCTCGATGTGGAGTGTCGAGGCGATGATTTCCTTGACCGTTTCGTCGGGCACATCGGGGTGCGTGCGGATATACATCAAAAGACCCATGATGAGGGTGTAGAACGTCTCGTAGACATGGTCGATGCGTAGCTCATGATGGGCGACAAAATCCACTACGGTGGTGTCACAGATATACTGCGCCACGCGCTGGACCACGTTGTGCAAAAAGCCGCCGTAGAGCGCGCCGCTGCTCGAGGTAAGCGTGCTCGGCAGCTCGTGGCCGCTGGCGACCAGGCGCTTAAAGAGCGGGGCGACGGTGTCGAGCGCGCCCTCGATATCACCGACGGTGCGGTCGGCGTTCCACCGCTCGAGTTCGGAGATAAAGCCGTCGATCGCCTCGTCCATAACAGCGGTGACGGCGGCGTCCATATCGGCAAAGTAGTGGTAGAACAATGAACGCGTGCAGCCGGCTCGCTTGGTCACGGCCGATACCGATAGGTGGGACATGCCCAGCTCGGAGCTTACGGTGCGCACGGCATCGAGGATCTCGCGACGGCGTTCGTCGCCCGTCAGGCGCTTTGCCGCGCTATCGGATGCGGGGACGGCATCGACCACAGAGGTACCTGCTGTGTTGTTGCCCATGTTTTGCCGCCTTTCATCCTCTTTTGCCTGACCGTTCGCCTAACAGTCTTGAATATTGTTGACGGTTCGTCAATACTATTTTTGACACAATGTCAACAATGGCGGGTGAACGGCATGGGGCATGCCCGGCCTGCAAAAAAAAGAGGGGCGCTGCGGCCTCGTCGGGCTGTGGCAAGAGAAGGGACAACCATGATTCTCAACGGACCGGGGATTAGCTATACCGAGCCCGATATCGGCGCTGAGTTCGTGCCGCCGATACCGGAGCATCCGCGCGAGGCCATCGTCAAACTGTGCGAGCACTGCACCAACCGTCTGTTGCACCGCGACGAGCTGCTGGGCTACGAGTACTGGTCGTTTGCCGAGGCCGCAACCGACGAGCAGGCCGAAGTGCTCTGCAAGATGAAGATGCGCCGTCCCTATACGCTGCCCGAGATGGTCAAGCTCACCGGCATGCCCGAAGCCGATATCGAGAAGATGCTCGACGACATGAGCTACACGGGTCTGCTCGAGTACAACTGGGAAAACCCCGAGCGCGCCAAGCAGTGGGTGCTGCCCATGCTGGTGCCGGGTTCCGCCGAGTTCCTCAACATGCGCGTGAGCCAGCTCGAGGAGCACCCGGTCTATGCCAAGTTCTTTGAGCAGGCGTCCAAGGGACCGCTGTCCAAGGCCACGCCGATGGTGCCGCCCGGTGGTGCCGGCATCGGCATGCATGTCATTCCGGTCGAGAAGGCCATTGACGCCGCGAGCACCTCGGTGCCTATTGAGCATATCGAGCACTGGCTCGACAAATACGAGGGTAAGTATGCTGCCAGCACCTGCAGCTGCCGCGCGAGCCGTCGCGTGATGGGCGAGGGCTGCGCCGACGACCCGGCCGATTGGTGCATCGCCGTGGGCGATATGGCCGACTACGTGGTCGAGACCGATCGTGGTCATTACGTGACCCGCGACGAGGTTTACGACATCCTGCGCCAGGCCGAGGACAACGGCTTTGTGCACCAGATCACCAATATCGATGGCGAGAACAAGATTTTCGCCATCTGCAACTGCAACGTCAACGTGTGCTATGCCCTGCGCACCTCGCAGCTGTTCAACACGCCCAACCTGTCGCGCTCGGCCTATGTCGCCAAGGTCGAGAAGGATAAGTGCGTGGCCTGCGGTCGCTGCGTTGAGGTGTGCCCTGCCGGTGCCGCCAAGCTCGGCCAGAAGCTCTGCAGCAAAAAGGCCGGCGGACAGGCGCCCGAGTATCCGCGCCAGGAGCTGCCCGATGCCACCAAGTGGGACCACACCAAGTGGTCGCCCAACTACCGCAACGATAACCGTATCGAGACGCACGAGTCCGGCACCGCTCCCTGCAAGACGGCCTGCCCCGCGCATGTCGCCGTTCAGGGCTATTTGAAGCTCGCGGCGCAGGGTCGCTATGACGAGGCGCTGGCACTCATCAAGCGCGAGAACCCGCTGCCCGCTATCTGCGGCCGTGTGTGCAACCGCCGCTGTGAGGATGCCTGCACTCGCGGCCGTGTGGACGCCGCCGTGGCTATCGACGAGGTCAAGAAGTTCATCGCCCAGCGCGATCTGGATGCCGCGACCCGCTATGTCCCGCCTGTGGTGACCCCGACGCGTGCCGGCGGCTTCGACCAGAAGATCGCCATTATCGGTGCCGGCCCAGCCGGCCTGTCCTGCGCTTTCTACCTGGCCGAGAAGGGCTACAAGCCCGTCGTATTCGAGAAGAACGATCGCCCGGGCGGCATGCTCACCTACGGTATTCCCAGCTTTAAGCTGGAGAAGGACGTTATCGAGGCCGAGGTCGAGATCATTCGCCTGATGGGCGCCGAGTTCCGCTATGGCGTGGAGGTCGGTCGAGACGTGACGCTCGACGAGCTGCGCGTGCAGGGCTTCAAGGCCTTCTACGTTGCCATTGGCTGCCAGGGCGGCCGCCTTGCCGGCATTCCGGGTGAGGATGCCGAGGACGTGACCGTGGCCGTCGACTTCCTTCGCGAGGTTAACAGCGGCAAGATTGATACCCTGTCCGGCCGCACCATTGTGGTGGGCGGCGGCAACGTGGCCATCGACGTTGCCCGCAACGCCTGCCGTTTGGGTTCTGAGCACGTTGAGATGTTCTGCCTGGAGAGCGAGGCCCAGATGCCCGCCAGCGAGGAAGAACGTCGCGAGGCCGTTGAGGACGGCGCGCACATCAGCTGCGGCTGGGGCCCCAAGGAGATTCACTTGGACGAGGCCGGTCGTGTCTGCGGTATCACCTTCAAGCGCTGCACGCGTGTCTTTGACGACGAGGGCCGTTTTGCGCCTGAGTACGACGAGAACGACCTGCGCCGTGTCGATGCCGACCGTGTCGTCATGTCGATTGGCCAGTCCATTGTGTGGGGCGACCTGCTGGCTGGCTCCAAAGTGGAGCTCGGCCGCGGCCAGGGTGCCCTTGCCGATCCCCAGACCTACCAGACCGCCGAGCCAGACATCTTTGTGGGCGGCGACGTCTACACCGGCCCCAGCTTTGCCATCGACGCCATCGCCGCCGGCCACGAGGCCGCGGTGTCCATCCATCGCTTTGTGCAGCCGGGCTCCACGCTCACCATCGGCCGCAACCAGCGCCGCTACACCTCGCTCGACCGCGACGATGTCGTGATCGAAAGCTACGACAACGCGAGCCGCGAGGTTGCCCACGTGGACCGCGAGCGCGAGAAGGCTGCACCGTTTAGCGAGTATGTTGAGACCTTTACCGAGGAGCAGGTGCGCGCCGAGACCGCCCGCTGCCTGGGCTGCGGCGCCTCGATCGTCGACCCCAACAAGTGCATCGGCTGCGGCCTGTGCACCACCAAGTGCGCGTTCGACGCCATCCATCTGGATCGCGACCGTCCCGAGTGCTCCACGATGGTCAAATACGAGCAAAAGCTCCCAAGCCTCGGCAAGTACGCGCTCAAGCGTGCGATTAAAATCAAATTCGGGAAGAAGTAAGAAGCGCAACAAGCAGGAGAACGGCGTAGAGAGCGGTTGGACAGCGAGCGAGTCCCAGGCGTGGCGAGGTGCCTTGAAAGAGGAGGGCATAGGGCTTTTGCCCATGACCGACGATTGAAAGGCAGATCGCCCGTCTGGGGCTCGCGCAGCGTCAAGCCGACCGCCGTTCGGTAGAACGGCGGAAGGAAATAAATGCACGAGCTCGGAATCGTCTATCACATCATTCGCGATGTTGAGAATGTGGCGCGCGCTCATGGCGTGCGTCGCGTTTCGAGCGTGACGTTGCTGCTGGGCGAAGTCTCGGGCGTCGTTCCCGACTTGCTGCTCGACGCTTGGCGCTGGGCAGCAGATAAAAAGCCTATCACCGAGGGCGCGGAGCTTATCGTGGAGCCTGTCGAAGCCGTGACGCATTGCGGGGCGTGCGGCCTTGACTATGCGACAGTCGAGCACGGCAAGACCTGCCCCCATTGCGGTAGCGGCGAGACATACCTGCTGCAGGGCCAGGAGGTCATGATCAAACAGATCGAGACCCCCGACGAGGACCCGGCAGACGCTGCTCCTGACGGCCTCTCCGACGCCCCCGATGCCGTCGACGCCGCCAACCCACTCCACATCGCCTAACATCCAATGACTACATGGGCTAGAGTTCTAAACATATTTGCTTCGGTTAGTCAAGTCATGTCTGTTTAAACAAAATGGCGGCACGCAGACGCATTGGGATCCACCTAAAAGTGGTCTTAACGAACAGTGCACCTTTATATGTCTTTGAAAGCAATCAGCAAATCACGTTTTAGCAGGCAATAAGCTGTAAACCGGCAACGTAATCAACTTGTAACAAACCTAGACGTTTAAACAAATAATCCAACCTTTTGCGGATTTAGCTATAATTCCACAATCCAAACAGGTATACTCCTTTCATGTCGTGTAGGAAATACGTAGACAAAAAGGAGGTTATGTGATGGTAAGTATTGTTCTTGCTAGCCACGGGGACTTGGCAGCTGGAATCAAGCAGACGGGCTCGATGGTCTTTGGCGATCAGCCGTCTGTTGCCGTGGTCTCGCTCGAGCCGAGCATGGGCCCCGACGATTTCCGTGCCAAGGTCGAGGAAGCAGTCGCTTCCTTCGAGGACCAGGAGCAGGTGCTCTTCCTCGTTGATCTGTGGGGCGGCACGCCGTTCAACCAGATCAGCGGGCTCATCGAGGGCCACGATTCCTGGGCTATCGTCACCGGTGTCAACCTGCCTATGCTCATCGAGGCATATTCGCAGCGCTTTGACGCAAAGAACACTGCACATGCGATCGCAAAACATCTCGTGACTGAGGCTAAGGCTGGCGTGCGCGTCAAGCCTGAGTCTCTGGAGCCCGAGGAGAAGAAGCCGGCTGCGGCCGCCGCTGCTCCTGCAGGCGCCATCCCTCCGGGAACGGTCATCGGCGACGGGCACATCAAGATTGCCCATGTCCGTATCGACACCCGTCTGCTGCATGGTCAGGTGGCCACCACGTGGACCAAGCAGATCAACCCCAACCGCATCATCGTGGTTTCCGACGGCGTTGCTCACGACGAGCTCCGCAAGACCATGATCGAGCAGGCTGCCCCTCCGGGAGTCCATGCCAACGTCGTGCCCATCAAGAAGATGGCCGAGGTCGTCAAGGACACGCGCTTTGGTGACACCAAGGCCATGCTGCTCTTTGAGAACCCGCAGGATCTGCTCAAGGCCATCGAGGCCGGTGTCGACATCAAGGAAGTCAACATCGGTTCCATGGCTCACTCCAAGGGCAAGGTCGTCGTCACCAACGCCGTCGCTATGGGCGATGACGACGTTAAGACTCTCGAGGCCCTCAAGGCCAAGGGCGTCAAGTTCGAGGTCCGCAAGGTTCCTTCGGATTCCTCCGAGGATCTCGACGCCATGTTGAAGAAAGCTAAGGCCGAACTGGCCGCTCAAGCATAGTAAAGGAGGGTCCGATACATGTCTGCAATCACTATTCTGCTTGTTGCGATTGTCGCGTTGCTTGCCGGTATGGAAGGCATTCTGGATGAGTTCCAGTTCCATCAGCCGCTCGTGGCATGCACGCTTATCGGTCTCGTAACCGGTCACCTTCAGGAGGGCATCCTCCTGGGCGGTTCGCTCCAGATGATGGCCCTTGGCTGGGCTAACGTCGGCGCCGCTGTCGCGCCTGACGCCGCTCTGGCCTCGGTCGCTTCTTCGATCATCATGGTGCTCGCCCTCAACGGTGGCGCCACCGATTCGGCCAAGGCCGTTACCACCGCTATCGCCGTCGCCGTCCCGCTGTCGGTCGCTGGTCTGTTCCTGACCATGATCTGCCGTACCATTGCTACCGCTATCGCTCACGCCATGGACGGTTGCGCCGAGAAGGGCGACTTCTCCGGCATCGAGCGCTGGCAGTATGCTGCCATCCTCATGCAGGGCCTTCGTATCGCCATCCCGGCAGTGCTTCTGTGCGTCATCCCGGCCGAGGCCGTTACCAACGCGCTTAACGCTATGCCCGACTGGCTGTCCGGCGGCATGGCTGTCGGCGGCGGCATGGTCGCTTCCGTCGGTTACGCCATGGTCATCAACATGATGGCCACCAAGGAGACCTGGCCGTTCTTCGTCCTCGGCTTTGTCCTTGCTGCCATCCCTCAGCTCACGCTGATCGCCCTTGGTCTCATCGGCATCTCCCTTGCCCTCATCTACCTTGGCCTTAAGGATCTGGCCAAGCAGGGTGGCGGCATGGGCGGTGGCTCCGGCGACCCGCTCGGCGACATTCTGAACGATTACGAGTAGGA
The DNA here is from genome assembly GCA_902478765.1 of uncultured Collinsella sp. GTDB lineage: Bacteria > Actinomycetota > Coriobacteriia > Coriobacteriales > Coriobacteriaceae > Collinsella. Next base: position 3,424 of record CABSMN010000006.1, on the reverse strand, counting down.
GGGGAGTGATACATATGGCAGAGAACAAGATTCAGCTCACCAAGGCTGACCGCAAGAAGGTTTGCTTCCGTCATCAGTTCCTTCAGGGCTCGTGGAACTACGAGCGTATGCAGAACGGCGGCTGGTGCTTCGCAATGATCCCTGCGATCAAGAAGCTCTACACCAGCAAGGATGACCAGATTGCCGCTCTTAAGCGCCACCTGGAGTTCTATAACACCCACCCCTATGTTTCCGCCCCCGTCATTGGCGTTACCCTCGCCCTCGAGGAGGAGCGCGCCAACGGTGCTCCGATCGATGATGTCGCCATCCAGGGCGTCAAGGTCGGTATGATGGGCCCGCTCGCCGGCGTCGGTGACCCCGTCTTCTGGTTCACCCTTCGCCCGATTCTGGGCGCTCTGGGCGCTTCCCTGGCCATGTCCGGCAGCATCGTCGGTCCGCTGCTGTTCTTCTTCGCGTGGAACATCATCCGTTACGCTTTCCTGTGGTACACGCAGGAGTTTGGCTACAAGGTCGGCTCCTCCATCGCCAAGGACCTCTCCGGTGGTCTGATGGGCAAGGTCACCGAGGGCGCTTCCATCCTGGGTATGTTCATCATCGGCGCCCTGGTCGAGCGCTGGGTGTCCATTTCCTTCACCCCGATCGTCTCCACGGTCAAGCAGTCTGCTGGCGCCTTTATCGACTGGGCTAGCCTGCCCTCCGGTTCCGAGGGTATCAAGGAAGCGCTGACGATGTACAACTCCGTCGGTGCTACCGCCCTTGATCAGATGAAGGTCACCACGCTTCAGGCCAACCTCGATCAGCTCATCCCCGGCCTTGCCGCCGTGTGCCTGACCCTGCTGGTCTGCAAGCTCCTCAAGAAGAAGGTCAGCCCGATCGTCATCATCCTGGCTCTCTTCGCCGTCGGCATCATCGGTCGCTTCTGCGGCTTCATGTAAGCACGCTTCGGCTTAAGACCGAGAGTTGCTAGGTAAGGGCTTTTGAGCCATTGAAACGGACCGCACCCGGTGGGTACACTGGATGCGGTCCGATTGTTTTTATTGGAGGGCGAGGCGCGTATGGCGCAATCTCAGAACAGCACGGTCGATCTGGCAACGCCGGCAACCTGCCTGATGGGGCTTACCAGCCACGGTAACGTGATGGTGGGCAATAAGGCGTTCGAGTATTACAACGAGCGCAATCCCGAGGATTATATTCAAATCCCGTGGGACGAGGTCGACTATATTGCCGCCGAGGTTTTACGCGGCACCAAGAAGATCACGCGTTTTGCCATCTTCACCAAGGACAACGGTCACTTTACGTTTTCGACGCGCGACGACAAAGAGACGCTTCGTGCTGTCCGCAAGTACGTCGACGAGGATAAGCTTGTGCGTTCGCCCGACTTTATCGATGTGACGGCCAAGGGCGCCAAGAGCATCCCCTCCGTTATCAAAAACCTCTTCCACAAAGGCAACTAGCTCTTCACAAGTTGCGGTGAAATAGTTCCTGAATACGGCTTTAATGCTTTAGGCAGGAACTATTCCACCGCAATTTCGAAGTCTAGTCATGCGACGTATGGCGATGCAGTAAATCTGCTACACTAGTACAACATGCCTCCGTAGCTCAGGGGATAGAGCACCGCTCTCCTAAAGCGGGTGTCGACGGTTCGAATCCGCCCGGGGGCACCAGAGAAATAGCAGGTCAGACGGTATAAATCGTCTGACCTGTTTCTGTATGGATAGGTGTAAAACTCCCTTGAGGGGTGAAAAAGGGGTGAAAGTTCATTCTATGGCGAAAACATCGCGACTTCATATTTCACCCCAGAGTTTCACCCTCAGGGCTGGTTTTCAACTCTTCCCACAGCCTACGGGTTGGATGTAGGACCCTCCGGCTATGGAAAGCGTTGAAAACCTAGGTTGTCGTTGCCGTAGGGCGAGCCTGTTTCCGGCAGCCTTTGATATCTTTTGATTGCTATTGAAGTCCCGTTGGACATTAGACGACGTTGGAAGTCTGTCCTTTCGTTCTAATTCGATTTGCGCTCTGCCTTATTTGACAAAGAGGTCAGAGTTGAAGAACTCCTTCAGGGAAACGCCAAGCCCTTGTGCAATCCGGTCGATATTTTCAATTGATATGTTCCGCTTGCCGGTTTCTACCTCAGCGAAGTATGTTCGGGACATTTCGATAGAGTACGCAAGGGTTTTCTGGCTATAGCCGAGTGCGTTTCTCAACTCTTTTATTCTCAGCCCGACCCTCATCTTTGTATCTAACTGAGTCATTGGCACCTCCTGGTCAGTGGTGCCAATAATTCGGGTTAGCCCTATTTAAGTCACACCTATATAAGTGACAATTTGCAATACAATGCTTGTAGCTTAATTACATGAGAATTGAATTGGAGCAATGAGATGGATGGGAACGATTCTCGGAAATCACCGGAGCTGGATTCGACGGAGGAGGAGAATGCTAAGAAGCCGCTCGTGCTCTTCGGGCGCGAGTTCTCCCGTAAGCAGGTCTGCGTGGCTGGTGCGGGAATCCTCTGCGCGGCGCTTCTCATCGGCGGCGGGGCTTACGCCATCTCACATGCCAGTTGGACGGGAGATTCCAATGCCCCTGTGGTGTCCCAGTCAAAGGGCGATGAGAAGCAGGACATGGTACTTACCCTTGAGGTAAAGGCTGACGGCTGGGATGCGGACACTTCCACGCCCATTATCGCCCATATAGAGGATGCGGATGGGGAAGTAGACTTCTACACCGCCATCGCTGCGAACAAGCAGGTGACCGTGAGGGTCGGCAAGTCCGGTACCTATACCGTCACATTCATTTCACCGGTTAACGACGACGGTTCCATCTATAAGGTGTCATCGAAGAAGGTTACCGCTGGGAAGGCCGATAAGAAAACGGCCAGCACGGGTGTGACTTTCAACAAGGTGGATGCGGATAAGGTGACGAAGGATGACCTGACCGCCATCGCCAAGGACGTTGCAGCAGCCGTGAAGAAGGGTGATTCTACCCTGACCGGAGACAAGGGTGCCGAGGTCGTGAAGAAGTTCGAGGACAACATCAAGAAGAACCCGAACGCCGATACCGATGCCGTCGAGAAGGAGACCGAGAAGGCTCAGGAGTCCGCCAAGGAAGAGAAGTCCGACGCGAAGACCCCGGAAACTTCCGACAGCAAGAAGAGCGATTCAGGTTCATCCAACGGCTCCAAGAAGGATAATGGGAAGACCACAGGCAGCTCCGATAATTCTGGAAACAAGAGCAATTCATCCTCCAAGAAAGACGAGGGAAAATCCGATAGCAAGCCGAGTGGCGGCAACAGCAGCAACTCCGGCTCAAACTCCAATTCAGGCAGTTCATCGAAAAAGGATGACACCCCGGCGCACCAGCACAACTGGGTTGCCCAGACAAAAACCGTCCATCACGACGCTCAGTACAAGACCGTCCACCACGA
>CABSMN010000005.1 GCA_902478765.1 uncultured Collinsella sp. | reverse complement strand
CACTTCTAGCTTCGTCGGCAGCGTCAGATGTGTATAAGAGACAGCTGCTGGACGACGCCGTCCTTCATGACCACGATACGGTCACCGAGGGTCATAGCCTCGGTCTGGTCGTGAGTAACATAAATGAACGTGCCCTTGATCTCGTGGCGCAGCTTAATGAGCTCGGCACGCATCTGGTTACGAAGCTTGGCGTCCAGGTTGGACAGCGGCTCGTCCATCAGGAAGACCTTGGGGTCACGCACGATGGCGCGGCCGATAGCGACACGCTGGCGCTGGCCGCCGGAGAGCGCCTTGGGCTTACGGTCGAGGTACTCGGTAATGCCCAGAATCTCAGCAGCAGAGCGAACCTTGCGGTCGATCTCGTCCTTGGGAACCTTCTTGAGCTCGAGCGTAAATGCCATGTTCTCGTACACCGTCATATTGGGGTACAGAGCGTAGCTCTGGAACACCATGGCGATGTCGCGGTCCTTGGGCGCCACGTCGTTGACACGCTTGCCGTCGATGAGCACATCGCCCGAGGTAATGTCCTCCAGGCCGGCGACCATGCGCATCGTCGTGGACTTACCGCAGCCAGAGGGGCCAACGAGGACGACGAACTCCTGGTCGTGAACGGTGAGGTTGAAGTCCTCTACAGCGAGCACACCGTCCTCGGTAACCTTGAGGTTGTGCTTCTTCTCCTCGGTCTTCTTCTTTTTGCCAAAGAAGCCCTTCTTTTTTGACTCGTTGTTGGGATACACCTTCTGAACATGTTTGAGAACGATCTCGGCCATGTCTCTACCTTTCGATATGCGGCGCCGCGCTGAGGGGCGCCGCAGAAACTTGCAAAACAGTTACGGCATCAGCCCTTGACGGCACCTGCCACCACGCCGTCGATGATGTACTTCTGACAGAGGATGTACATGATAACGATGGGGATAACGACCATCATGATGCAGGCCATCATGGGGCCGAGCTCGACGTGGCCGTAGCCGCCGCGGAAGTACTGGATCAAGATAGGAATGGTCTTGTACTTGGTGGAGTCGAGCGTAAGGTAGGGCAGCAGATAGTCGTTCCAGACCCACATGGTCTCGAGGATGCCGACCGAAAGATAGGTGGGCTTCATGATGGGAAGGACGATCTTAAAGAACACCTGGACCGGGTTGCAGCCATCAATCATGGCCGCCTCCTCGATCTCGAGCGGGATGTTCTTTACAAAACCGGCGAACATAAAGACCGCCAGGCCCGCGCCAAAGCCGAGGTAGATAAAGCAGATGTTGAACGGCGTGTTGAAGCCGATGCGGTCCGCCAAATTGGACAGCGTGAACATGAGCATCTGGAACGGCACGACCATCGAGAACACGAACAGGTAATAGAAGAAGTTCGAGATCTTGTTGTTGACACGAACCACGTACCAAGCGCACATGGAGCAGCACACCAAGATCAGCACGACCGACGTGACCGTGATGATGAGCGAGTACATAAATGCCGAGGCAAAGCCCTGCTCGTTAAGGGCGTGCATGTAGTTTGCGAGGCCGTTGAACGTCTCGGGCGTGAGCAGATCGAATGCCGTGGTGGTGCTGATTGCGGTCGCTTTCTTAAAAGAATTAAGCGCAATCATGAACACGGGGTAGATCCACGCGAGCGACAGGATCGTAAAGAAAATCGAGAGCGCGCGGTTGATAACCTTATCGCGTTTCATTACTGCTGCACCTCCTTGGACCTCGTGGCCTTAAGCTGGATCATGGAGATGGCCACGACCAGGATGCAGAAGATAACCGCCTTGGCCTGACCAATGCCCTGCCATGCGATACCGGCACGCGAATAGAACGTGTTGTAGATGTTCAGGGCGAGCATCTCGGTGGAGTGCGCGGGGGCACCACCGGTAAGGGCGAGGTTCTGGTCGAACAGCTTAAAGCCGTTGGTGATGGACAGGAACAGGCAGATGGTGATGGTCGGCATCAGGTTAGGGATCTTAACCTTCCAAAACGTCTGCCATGCCGTAGCGCCGTCGACCTTGGCGGCCTCGATGTAGTCGGACGGAATGGACTGCAGACCAGCGATGTAGATGATCATCATGTAGCCGACCTGCTGCCACAGGGTCAGGATGATAAGGCCCCAGAAGCCAGCAGCAGAGTTAAGAGCGATGAGCTGGGCGCCCACGTTGGAGAGCAGGCAGTTGATCAGAATCTGCCAAATGTAGCCCAGCACGATGCCGCCGATCAGGTTAGGCATAAAGAAGATCGTACGGAAGATGTTGGTGCCTTTGAGCGCCTTGCGGGTGAGCGCCTGCGCAATGGCCAGGGCGATCACGTTGATGAGCACCGTCGACAGGAAGGCAAACGCCACGGTAAAGAAGAACGACGTGGAGAACTGCGGATCGGACAGCGCGCGCACGTAGTTCTCGATACCGACAAAGTGCGCGTTACTAATGATAATAAACTGGCAGAACGAGAGATAGAAGCCCTGGATAAAAGGGATCACGAACCCGATCATAAACGCCAGGCACGTGGGCAGCATAAAGAGCGGCCACCAGCGCTTGAGTGCTTTGCCCATAAAAGGGTCCTTTCAATATGCAGGGGGCGGGCAAACCAACGTCTGCCCGCCCCCTGTCGCTAATCAGATAGCTTGGGCAGCAACTGCTTACTCGGAAGCGGCCTTCTCGGTCTTCCAACCATCGACGAAGGCGTTCTTGACGCCGTCCCACTTGCTGTTATCGGCAGCGTAGGCAATCAGAGCCTGCTTGAGGTTCTTCTTCCACTCCTCGGAGGGAATGTAGACGAAGTCCCAAGCGACGGTCTTCTTGCCGTCCTTGGCCATGGCAACGGCCTGCTGCGAGAAGACGTTGGTGGTCTCCTTGGCGCTCTTGAACGGAGCGGTCAGACCCATCTTGTCGGCGATGATGCTGGTCGGGGTGTCAGCGGTGACGCACCAATACATGAAGTCCTCGGTGGCCTTCTGGGCATCCTCGGAAGCCTGGGAACTGACGCACCAGTAGTTCTCGCCGCCGGAGCACAGGCCCTGGTTCTCCTCGCCGTCAACACCGATGTAGATCGGCATCATGCCAATCTGATCGTCGGTCATGCCGGCCTTGACGAGGTCAGAGTAGGCCCAAGAGCCGTTCTGGTAGAAGACGGCCTTGCCGGTTGCGAACTCGTTGGTGGCGTCGTCGCCGGTCTTGGAAGCAAGCTGCGAAGGATCGCAGGTGGAGTCGGTGATGTACAGGTCGAAGATCTGCTTGTAGTTGTCGAGGAACTCACCCTTGATCTCGTCGTCCTCCTGGTTGTGCTCCTTCTCAAACTCGTAGTAGAGCGGCATGTTGGCAAGGTGGGTGGTGTAGCGCCAGCTGGAGGAGTCGTCCATGCCGGCGGAAGTGAAGGCACCCTCGACACCAAGCTCGTCCTTGCGGGCCTGGATGTCATCGGCACAAGCCTTCAGCTTGTCGAAGGAGTTGATGTCCTCGGCCTTGTAGCCAGCCTTCTCGAGCAGCTGCTTGTTGTAAATAATGCCGAAGCTCTCCTGAACCCAGTCGATGCACACATCCTTGCCGTCGGACTGCAGAGCCAGGGAGTCATCAATGAGCTCACCGCGGAGCTTGGTATCGGACAGGTCGGCGCAGTAATCCTTCCAGTTCTTAAGACCGGTGGGGCCGTTGACCTGGAACAGGGTCGGAGCGGAGCTCTTGGACATCTCGGACTTAAGCTTCTCCTCGTAGGTGTTGGAAGCGGCGGTCACGATCTTGACCTCGACGCCCTTCTCCTTCTTATAGGCCTTGGCGATCTCCTTCCACTCCTTGTCGACCTCGGGCTTGAATTGGAGGAAGTAGACCTCGGCAGCGTCACCAGAAGCAGAGGAGCCGGAGCCGGCAGAACCACCGCAACCCACGAGGCCCAGACCAAGAACTGCAGCCGCGGAACCAGCAAAGCCCAGGAACTGCCTTCTGCTCATTTCGTTCTTCATTACAATCCACCCTTTCACACCGTGGCGGCACCCTTTGCCGCCGCCTTCGGAGATTGGCTCGGGGACTTTGCCCCTTTTGCTGATTTGAACGATACGCTATTTGGCTAGTTGTTTGAACAAGTATTACTAGAGCGGTAGAAAAACTTCGGTGAACGGTAATTTCAACTTGATACTTGACAAGTTTTGTATAAACAATTATTAGTTATCGAATGCAGAGAAAACGCCCGGTCAAGCCGATGTACCGTCGGTTTGACCGGGCGTTTTCTCTTTGAGGCCATGAGTCTCGTCAGGCTGCGAGCTAGCCGGCTATCGCTTGGAATTGACGCGGTAATGGAAGATCTCGGGGTGTGTGCGAGTGTGCGTCACCTCAAACAAGATGCCATCCGAGGTGTACGACTGACTCTCCATGACGGCAACGCAGTTGTATTTGCCGAGGTCAAGATAGCTGCAGTCCTCATCGTTGGCGAGCTCGACACTCACCGTACGACGGCTCGCCATCACTTTGACACCGCGCTTGTGCTCCAGATAGCCGTAAATAGAATCTGCCGCGATCTCGGGAGTCAGGCCCTTGGCGATCGACGCCAAAAAATAGCCATGGTCCACTTGGCGCGCGTTGCCGTTGAGGCTTCGGACACGCACTACGCGAATCAACTCCTCGCCCACCTTAAAGCCCAGGTGACGAGAGAGTTGCTCGGTGCAAACCAGATGTTCGAAAGACTTAACGTCCGTCGATGCAACGGCATTGTTGCGCTTTGCAAACTCGCCAAACGACTCAACCTCTTCGAGTGCGCCCAACATGTCGGTTTCGCCCTTAAGCCAAATAACGCGCACGCCCTTGCCGTGTATGGGCTGCACAAACATCCCGTCGGCCAGCATACCCAAGGCGCGACGGACGGTATTGCGAGTGCATCCGAACTCCGCGGTCAGCTCGGCTTCGGTTGGCAGCATCTCCTGAAACGCATAGGTCCCATTAATGATGCGCGAGCGTATTTCTCGGTAGATTCCTTCGTATATCGCTTTTGGCATTATTTCACCTCTACATTATTCATTTCCGGCTAGGCACGATAGCATTTCTTAAAGTTGTTTAAACCGAATATCGGTAAAGCGACAGGATTTAACCGTTGACGGTTTCTGTCATGCCCAAATCGGTTTCGCTCAAAACTGCCGGTACGACAATCGTCTGGTCCTCTACAATGAATCCATTGTTTAAACGTTTCCCCACGCGCAACGCGCCTCGATATTCGGAAGGCAGAACATGCTGCAAAAAATCCAACGCTTTGGCGGGGCAATGTTCGCGCCCGCCATGCTGTTTTCTATATCAGGCCTCATGGTCGGCGTCTCCGCTCTCGCAACGACTGCGGACATCGTCGGCGATCTCGCCGTATACGGAACCCCTTGGTACGTTTTTTGGACCATCATCCAGCGCGGCTCGTGGACGGTCTTTAAACGCCTCCCGCTCCTTTTTGCCGTAGCGCTGCCCATCGGTCTTGCCCAAAAACAACCGGCTCGTTGCTGTCTCGAGGCTCTCGTCGCCTATTTTGCCTACTGCTTCTTTTTGAGCGAGATCATTAAGCTGAGCGGAGACAACCTTGGACTTGAGTACCCGTCATCTTTGACCTCCGCCAGCGGTATCACCGTCATCGACGGCATCAAGACGCTCGACACCGGCATTATCGGCCCGCTGGCGGTATCGGCAACCGTCGTTGCCATCCATGACCGCTTCTACGATGCCAAGGTTCCCGATTGGCTCGGCACCTTCTCGGGCTCCTCGCTGGTCTACCTCATCAGCTTTTTTGCCGTGTTTGCCCTTGCTGCTATCTCGGCCGCCATCGTGCCCTACGTATACGATGTAACCGATACGCTGCGTCACGCGCTTGCAGGCGTCGGTCCCTTTGGCGTGGGCATCTTTGTCTTTTTAGAACGAGCACTCGAGCCCTTTGGCCTGCACCACCTGCTCTACATGCCGATCTACTACGACAACCTGGTCATTAACGACGGCATCTACGCCACGTGGAGCAGTTTGCTCCCCATCCTCTCCCATAGCACGCGCCCCCTTAATGAGCTTGCGCCGTGGGCCGGTTTTACCGCCACCGGCTGGGTCAAGCTCTTTGGCCTTCCTGCCATCGCAGCTGCGTTCTACTCCACCGCAAAACCCGAGCGCCGCGCCGGCCTCAGGGTCATCCTTGTTCCCGCCATCATCGCCTCGGTGGTTTGCGGCGTTACCGAGCCACTCGAGTTTCTCTTTATGTTCACCCACCCCGGGCTCTTTTTGCTCTACGCCGTCTTATCGTCTTGCCTTGCCACAACCATGAATCTCTTTGGCATCGTCGGCATCTTCTCGGGCGGCCTGATGGAGATGGCAGCCTTCAACTTTATTCCGCTCATGCGCACGCATGCCGGTGCCTATCTTTTGGCGCTCGGTATCGGCCTTGCCTTTAGCCTCATCTTTTTTGTTAGTTTTCGAGCACTCATCTTGGTCTATGACCTTAAGACACCGGGCCGCGAGGATCATGTTGCCAATCGCGCGGCAATCGATTGTTTAACGGGAAGCGACTTTGCCAAAGAGCAATCCCCCAATGACGAGGTCGATAGTCGATCCGATCAAGATCACGTCCTCGCTGAGCGGGTAATTCAGCTTTTAGGTGGCGTTGGCAATATCGTGGGCGCAACCAACTGCGCCACGCGCCTGCGCGTCGAGGTCGCAGACCCTTCCATCGTTGCAGATAACGCGTCGTTTGTCGCGGTGGGCGCCAAGGGCCTCATCATTACGGGCAAGACCGCCCAGGTGGTCATCGGCATCTCCGTTCCCCGCGTTAAAGAGCATTTTGACCAGATCATGGGCCTCGAGCCGGAATTTGTGCCCACCACCTCGGCCTCCCCTGCCGCCAGCGCAGCCCATAAGCGCGGCGATATTTGCTTCTTCGATATCGACGGAACGCTCGCCTGGCAAGACCCCAGGCTCGCCCAAGACCTTCCCGAAGACGAGCGGGACCTCTCCCCCTATCCCAACGAGGCGGTTTCGCAGGCAATCCGCGAGTTTGTCGCCAACGGCAACATGGCCTTTATCTGCACGGGACGTACCCTCAGCTGCATCCACCCCAAACTTCTTGAGCTGCCTTGGACCGGCATCGTCTGTCTTGCGGGCGGTTACGCCGAGATCAACGGACACGCAATTCGCGATCTGTCGATGACGCCCAGCATGCTGCAGCATCTTGCCCCCTATCTTGAGCAATCGGGCGAGGTCATCCGCTTTGAGGGCCTCAACGGCGTCGTGCGCATGAGTGCCGATGCCCCCGATGCCCCCGGATACGCGCGCACCCTGGGCGACGCAGTCACGCAGCTGCAACATTACAGTGTCTACAAGATCTTGATGTCTACATCGCTCGCCAACCACATCGCTCAAGATAAGGCACTTGAGCCGCTGCTGTGCTTTAACGAGCTCGAACTCGAGGTAACCGAAATCTCGCCCCGCGAATGCACGAAGCGCGGGGGCATCCAGTCTGTACTCGACGCCCTCGACCCCCACCACGGAACCGTATACGGCATTGGCGACGCCAGCAATGACGTCTCGCTGATGAACGCCGTCGATGTCGGCATTGCGATGGGCAACGCACCGGACTATCTCAAGGATAAGGCCGATTACGTGACCGACACCGTCGATCACGACGGTGTCGTTGCGGCGCTCGAGCATTTTAGGCTGATTTAGGCGCGCTCCATCAAACGCACGCCCGTTGTCCTAAATCGCCAAAACTGCCGCGCCAAACGCCCTGATGTGGCAATATGTTGTCTGCATATTGCATCAATGCAACCTCAGAAAGAATGCGAGAACCCGTGTCCAGTCCGTTTACCAGCTTTTTAGCCCAGCACTTTGACCAGATTAACGACTATCTGGCCACGTTCTTTGACGGACAGGCGACCTCTGCCGATATCGAGCGCTACCTGTATGCGCCGCTCTCGGCTTTTACGGCCAACGCCGGCAAGCGCCACCGCCCGCTTATCTGCATGCTCGCCGCAACCGCAGTGGGCGGTAGCTTTGAGAGCGCCCGCAGCGCCGCGGCAGCCATCGAGCATTTCCAGTCGGGCGCGCTGATCCACGACGACATCGCCGACAACGGACAGCTTCGTCGAGGCAAGCCCTGCATGCACCTTACCGAGGGCACGGGCCTTGCCATCAATTGTGGCGACCTGGCGCTCACCATGGTCACCAAGACGGTTCTCGACGACCCTACGCTGGAGTCCGACGTGAAGCTGCGCGTGCTCCACGAGCTTACCGAGATGATCGTCCGCACCATCGAGGGCCAAGCGCTCGACCTGGGTTGGGTCCGTGACGGGCGCTTTGATATCTCGGTTGATGACTACCTGGACATGGCGACGCACAAGACCGCGTTTTACAGCGGAGCCACGCCGCTTGCCACCGGAGCCATTATCGGCGGCGGCAGCGATGAGCAAATCGAAGCGCTGCGCGCCTTTGGCCTACACACAGGCCTCGCCTTTCAGATTCAGGACGACCTGCTCAACCTTGTCGACACTAAGGAAGCCGCCAACAAGGACTTCCGCACCGACATCACCGAGGGCAAGCGCACGCTTGTCGCCGTACACGCCCTCTCTGATGAGCGCCACCACGACGAGGTCGAGGCGATTCTTTCCTCAGGCACCGATGATCCCGCGCAGCTCGCACGCGCCGTGGAGATCTTCCAGGAGACCGGCTCCATCGATTACGCCCACACTTACGCGCTCGACCTGACCGCTAAGGCCAAAGCGGCCATCGAGAACGTTGAGCTTGATCCGCACGCACGCGAGCTGTTCCTCTCCATGGCAGATTTCTTTGTGGAGCGCCTTAACTAACGGGGGTTATAAAACCTATCAGCAGCGTATTTAGGCACAACTTGCTACACTGTTGAGTGCATGTTTATGCATCCCTTTGCGTTGTCTATCCGACAGACGCTCAAATAGTACGAATGGTACGCCGAAAGGGGTTCGTTCATGGAACCTATTACAACGGGCATGCAAGGAGCAGCCGTCGAGGACGTGCAGTCTCGTCTCCTGCAGCTCGGCTACACGATTGATGCCGCCGAAGTCACCGACAAGTACTTTGGAGCCACCACTGAGCAGGCCGTCAGCACCTTCAGGCTCGACAGCGGCCTTGCTGCCGGTCATGCCGTCGATATCCCCTGTTGGAGCGCCCTTGTAGACGCTTCGTATAAGCTGGGCGACCGCACCCTCTATCTGCGCATGCCCAATTTCCATGGCGCCGATGTGCAGGCCCTGCAGCGCGCTCTCAACGTTTTGGGCTTTGCCTGTGGCGAAGACGACGGCTACTTTGGTCCGCATACCGAGGCCGCCCTGCAGCAGTTCCAGGAAAATGTCGGCCTGTTTGCCGACGGCATGGCCTTCCAGGACACCTACGCCTACATCAACCGCCTGCACCATGTGTGGGAGGGCAAGCCCTCGGTCACCGAAGCCGAGTCCCGCATCGGTTTTGCTCGCGCCGCCAACGTGCTCGAGCGCTTCCAGATCGCCGTTATCGGTGAGGACCCCATCGCACGCAGCGTTGCTTCGCGCATGTGGAACATCGCCACGGCAACGACCGACAACAGCGGCATGATGCTCTGCGACTCCGAGGTCCCAACCGACGTTGACCTGGTGCTCGAGATCGCAAGCGACGAGCTGCCCGCCGACGCCGCGCCACGCGCCACGATTGCCCTCGCCGAGTGCCACAACCTGGCCCAGCGCATCCGCACCGCCAATGTCGCCGCGCAGCAGAAGCCGGCTCGCATTCGCATTGAGCTCACGGGCATGACGCGCTACAACGGCACCTTCACGGCCAGCGACGCGCAGACGCTCGCCGTACGCCTACTCGACGGCGTTTGCGATGCCCTCGCAGATTAGGTAAACTAGACGAGTTGCTTTTGGGCAACACCACACATTGGGACGTAGTTCAACGGTAGAACTCCGGTTTTTGGTGCCGGCTGTTGGGGGTTCGAATCCCTCCGTCCCAGCCATTAAAACTGAGCGCCCTAAGCCCATAACGGCCCAGGGCGCTTTCTTGTGGGCAAGCGGAGGAATTCGAACCCGCAAGGGTGCGGAGCTGAGGAAACGCGAAGCGTTTTCCAGCGCAGCACGCAAGGAGCGAAGCGACGCAGCGGGGCGCGGCCGCCGACCAGGCAGACGCGGAATCCCTCCGTCCCACACCAGCCAAGAGCCCCTCACGTCAAGCAAATCGAGCCAACGCCGCCAAGCGGAGGAATCCGAACCCGCAAGGATGCGGAGCGACGCAGCGGGGCGCGGCCGCCGCAGGCAGACGCGGTGCCGGCACTTGGGGACGCTCCTAAGTGCCGGCATTATAGGAACGTCCCCAAGTGCCGGCTCGGGACTATTTTCGAGGACCCTCCGAAGGACTGTGGCCAAAAAACGGCAAATATGAGTACTGTTACCGTTGTAGCTACATTATTTTCGTTAATAAAAGAAGATCTTAATGAGCTTTATTCGCATCAAGGTCTTCCTTTAATGAACACTTGAGGAGATACGGCAGCTTATCTGCTCGATCGACACGTCAAATCACCTTAAATGTGGTCAAAATTACTGCTATTAAAAGAGTATCAGTACTCATATTTGTCGTTTTTTGGCCACGGCTCTTTATAGACACCCTGTACAGCGACGGTGGTAGATTTCGGAACGTGTCCGTCAGCCCCGTTCCGAAAAGCGAGCCGCGTGCAACGGCCAAGCCACGACAGCCCCCGGGAGAGCGGGGGCACCGGCTTAGGTTTATCGCGAGTTCCGCACGAACAGGAGGCCACTTAATGTGGCCTCCGTCGTGAGCAGGACTGTAGAGCAGGAAACCTAAGCCGGTGTCCCCGCTCTCCCGGGGCCGGCGGAATTTAGTTGTTAAGCATGCGGTCGAAGCTTCCCGAGTCGCCATCCCGATAGTCGGCGGTCATCAGAATCTCCTGCGGAATGCGCCCGCCCTCGCGCAGCACATTGCGGAACTGCACGCGCGTGACCATGGGCAGATCCTTGATCGTCGCCGCCAAGTTCTGCGGCACGCCCTGGTTGGCAGCCGCGGGCTCGCACTCGCCGCCGGCCTTCACGCGACGCTTATGCTCGGCGAGCATGGCGCGGTACATGCCGGCATGCAGGCGAATCTCAACCACATTGGCATTGCGAGCCTGCTCGACGATGCGCGCGCCCTCGCGGTCGATATCGCCCACGTAGTAGACGTAGTTAAAGCGATAGCCGATCTCGGCCAGATAATCGTCCAGGGCATGCGAGACGCTCGCCTTGCATCCGCCGCCAAAAATCACGCCGCCCACCTTGATGCCAAAGAGCTTGGCGTGCTTGCGGCCACGCAGCAGCCTGACGATCTCGTCGTAGGTGTCCAGGTTCTCGACCATAATGAACGGCTTATCGGCGCCCAGCGTAAAGAAACCCGTAAAGTGCACGGGGCGGTTGGGGGCGACCTTGATCGCCTGCATGCTGATGCCCTTTTCGGTCATGCGCCTTATCAGGCGCTCACCGTGCTTGCCGTCAAAAGCCTTCTCGTCGTTAAAAATCTGGTAGGCACGCTGGCGGCGCGAGGCAACCGGCGTATCGGCACCTCGGTTTTGCTCGATCCAAGCCTGGATGATTGCGATTTCCTCGGCAATCTTGCGGTTGGACATCTCGTTGTGCTGAGTGCGCTGCGGCGCCTTTTTGCCGTCCTTGCCCTCGACCTTAACAATTTGAGTCTGCTGCTCCTTGATCTTAGAGAGCGCCGTAGGCGTAGGGACAACTTTGAGCAGCTGCCTGCCCAAAACGCGGGCAAGGGCAAACGCCGATACCTCGCCGTGGACGGCCGACTCGGGCTGCTGGGTAGCACTATCAGCCGCGGCAGGCTCAGCCTGTGCATGAGGCTTACGCTTGGAATCTGCCCGGGTATTACGTTCCTGCTTGGGCGCAGACGAGCGCTTTTGCGGACGATCGGACTTGGCCTCCTTCGCCGGCTGGCGCTTGACCTGATCCACCGGAGTCTCGGCCTTCTCATCTCCGTTTTGTGTCGCTGTCTTCTCGGCCGCGGCCTCGGCATTTGAGCCACGACCGCCGCGGTGACGACGACGGCGGGGCTTGCCTGAGGCGCTCTCCCCCGCCTGCTTATCAGCGGTCTGTTGAGCTTTGACCTCAGTGTCAGCCGCAGGCTGCGACTCGGAAGGTTGCTGCTCGCGAGCCGCCGGCTCAACGGTTTTCTCGGTTTGTTCGGCCTTCTCGGCCTGAGCGGTCGGAGCCGGCTCGCCCTTCTCCTGACGCCTTACGGGATACGCGCGCCTCGCAAAACCACGTCCGGGACGACATGAGCCCGGGGCCTTCTTGGCAGACTCCTCAACATCGTCTGCGGCCTCGGAAAGCTCTTCAACCTCATGCGCGACATCCTGCTGCGCAGCCTTAAAGTGGGCACCACGGCGACGCTGGGGCTCCTGGGCCTCCACGGGCTTTTGCTCCTTCGCGGGCCTCTGCGACTCGGCAGCAACCTCGTTCTCAACAGCCTCGGCATCCGTCTCACCCTTTCGAGCAACGGCGCGACGGAAGCGCTCCTGCTGGGCGCGACGCTGCGCATCGCGCTTGCCACCCCCGCCAAAACCGCCGCGCCCTGCCTTGGCCGTAAAGGCACGCACGACGTTCTCATCGAGCAACTCATCGGTATCGACATGCTCACGCGGAGCAACTTCTTCCACAGCAGGCACGTCAGCGAAATCCTCGACGACAAAATCTTCGACGGACTCGGCAGGCTGCTCCTGGGCATCGCGGATCTCGGCATTGATGGTATAGAACGCCGGGCGCCCGTTAATGCCGCTGCCCTCGATCTTGGTAACGATCTTTGCCGCGATGAGTTCGTCGCGCATCACCTTGGTGTTGCATTCCTTATCGACGGAACGGAAAATCTGCGCCAGCGCGCTCGACTTGATCTTGAGCGCCTTGCGGCAGAGCAGGTCGTAGGCAACCAGCTTGGCGCGCTCGGCAGAAAGCGACGTCTGGCTGCTCAGGCGCTCAGCCAAAGCATCGACATTGTTTTGATTATCGGAATATACCGTCTTGGCCACGGGGCCCCTTTCATATGTACACATATACGTTTATATGGTACAACGCGCGCCCTTATTCACGCAAAACATCTGCGAGAACACTCGAGCGTCACCCGCTTTCGCATGAAAAAAGACCGAGCCCGCGAAGTCGCGGACCCGGTCTTTCCGAGTCATATAGATGTGGCGTTCAACTCGTCAGGTCGACTAAGCCTTGGCGGCCTCGGCGTCGGCAGGAGCCTCGGCGGCAGCGGCGCGGCCGTACTCGGCCTTGCCCATCTCGGACCACTCGGGCTCCTCGTCGGGCATGGAACCGGCCTCCTTGCCGAAGAGCTCCTTGAGGCAGTTGACGGCGACGATGAGGCCCAGGACCATCAGCAGGACGGCGAAGACAAGCTGCAGGCCCTTGGTGGCGGCGACGGAGACGGCGGCCGTGGTGGCGGTAGCCGGGATGGTGCCGAAGAAGCCGTAAGCCTGGACAGCGGCCATGCAGCCCATGGCGCTCTGGACCAGCGAGGTGAAGGTGCAGCAGAGCAGGAAGACGACGGGCACGTAGAGCATCCAGCCCTTGCGGCCGGTGCACTTGCAGAACACGGCGAGGGTGATCATGGTCATGCCGCCGAGCAGCTGGTTGGAAGCACCAAAGAGCGGCCAGATGTTGGCATAGCCACCAAAAGCGAGGGCGAGACCGGGAAGCAGGGTGACGACCGTGGCGAACCAGGGGTTGCCGAGGACCTTCATGTAGCCGGCCTTGGACTCGATGGCCAGGGCGTCGTTGGTCTGGGCAAAGAACTCGGAGAACGAAGTGCGGGCGATGCGGGCGACGGCGTCGAGCGAGGTCAGGGCCAGAGCGGAGACGTTCATGGTCATAAAGACGGTAGCGAGCGTGCCGTCAACACCGAAGGCCTGCATACCGCGGGAGATGCCGGCGGCGAAGATCTGGAACGGGGTGGAAGCGACACCGGCGTTGAGAGCGCCAGTACCGGCGGTGTTCATATCGGAGAACATGATGCCGGCGACGATGATGGCAAGGATGCCGACGAAGGACTCGACGATCATGGCGCCGTAACCGACCTTGACGGCGTCCTGCTCCTTCTCGACCTGCTTAGAAGAGGTGCCCGAAGATACGAGGCTGTGGAAACCGGAGAGAGCACCGCAAGCGACGGAGACGAACAGGACCGGGAACATCATGCCGGAGGCAGTGGAGAAGCCGGTGAAGACCGGAGCGGTGATAGTGGCCTGACCGTTGACGCCCAGGACGACGATGCCGAGAACAGCGCAGACGATCATGACGATCATCATGATGGAAGTGAGGTAGTCACGCGGGGTCTTGAGCATCTGGATGGGCATGGCACCAGCAAAGACCAGGTAGACCATGACGACGGCGAACCACTGGAACTTATCCAAGTAGACCGGGAACTGCATACCGACGGCGAACATGAGAACCATGAGGACCACGCCGGTGACGAACTCGGCAGCGCCGGTGAGGTTGAACTTCTTCTGGGCCCAACCAAAGGCGATAGCGACGAAGGTGAACAGGATGGAGATGGTACCAGCGCAGCCGGCGGCATAGGACTTGGTGAAGTCGATGGCACCGGCAGCAGCACCAGAAGCGTCAACGGCCGGGGTGAACATGAACGTCTTGCAGACCATGTCGGTGAAGGCGGCGATGACGATGATGCAGAACAGCCAGCAGAACAGCAGGAACAGGCGACGGCCGGTCTTGCCGATATACTTCTCGATGAGCTGAGCGAGTGACTTGCCGTTGTTCTTCATCGAAGCGTACAGGGCACCAAAGTCGTGGACGGCGCCAAAGAAGATGCCGCCGACGAGGACCCAGAGCACGACGGGCAGCCAGCCAAAGGCCATGGCGACGATCGTACCCGTGACAGGACCAGCACCGCAGATCGAGCTGAACTGGTGCGAAAACGCGGTGAAGGCGGAGACGGGCGAGAAGCTGTTGCCGTCCTTCATGCGCTTGGCCGGCGTGAGGGCCTCTTTGTCAACGCCCCACTTGTTGGCCAGCCAGCGGCCGTAGCCCAGATAGCCGCAGGCGAGCACCGCCGCGGCCACAACCATGAGCAAAACTCCGTTCATTACATTTCCTCCTCTAAAAAGAACTTCCTAGACATAAAAAATGAGGGCCGTCGGTTGCGCTCGACGGCCCTCATCTTCATCAGCCGCCCGTTATCGTACGGGCTAGCTGTATGTGCTAACCCGCATCAGATAATTACTACGCTGATAATGTTTAGCTGATGCGTGAACATGTCTAAGAAATCCTCTTCAATCATGATGCGAACGATCCGTGCGTGTTCACATCCCCCAGTGGTTGAAAAGGAGTATGAAACTTTAGTTACCTAAAGTCAACGCAAATTTGTAATGAATTTTCAACTTTTTTGGATTTCTCGTTATAAAACGCCATTGGCCTCGGACTTTACCCCACGACAGTTTTTGCATGAGAGATGCCCCTGAGAGCCGCGGGAGCCGGGCGGCGCATATGAACTTTCCTGCTCTACAGTCCTGCGCAAGACGGAAAGCACATTAAGTGCTTTCCTTTGCGTGCGGAACTCGCGATAAAGTTCATATGCGCCGCCCGGCTCCCGCGGCTCTCAGGGGCTCCCATCCCAAATGTGCGGAGCAAAGCTCCGCACACCAACTTTTTCTTTCAGCTAAAGAACGCTGGAAATTCGACGCTGGCTTGTTAACCTTGCTGGACGTTGTCGACGCCAAACCAGCTCAGAAGCTATATCGACACAGAAAGGTCCCCGGACGGAGGGGCCGGATATAAGGTTTATCGCGAGTTCCGCACGCAAAGAAGGCCACTTAATGTGGCCTTCGTCTTGCGCAGGACTGCAGAGCAGGAAACCTTATATCCGGCCCCTCCGTCCGGGGACCGCGCCGTACCAGCT
>CABSMN010000004.1 GCA_902478765.1 uncultured Collinsella sp. | reverse complement strand
CTACACTTCTAGCTTCGTCGGCAGCGTCAGATGTGTATAAGAGACAGCGCGTGACCTTTGTCGATGCCGCCCTGCCGCAGGGCGTGGTGGTGCCCGATGCCAACCTGGCCGTGTTCTCGATCGCCGACCTCAACGCCCGCATGGACGCCAACCGCGCGCGCAGCCGCCGCAAGGTGGACATTACGCAGATCACGTTTCCGTTTAAGCCGGGCGACTACGTGGTGCACGCCACTCACGGCATCGCGCTCTTTAGCGAGATCGCGCGCCAGGAAGTGGGCGGCAAGGAGCGCGACTACTTTTTGCTGGAATATGCCGACGGCGACAAGCTCTACGTGCCGCTCGAGCAGGTCGACCGCATCACGCGCTATGTTGGTCCCGACGGTGACAAGCCGCGCCTGACCAGGCTCAACACCGCCGACTGGACGCGTGCCACCAACAAGGCGCGCAAGAACGCCAAAAAGCTGGCGTTTGACCTGGTCGACCTGTATACGCGCCGCTCGTCGATTACCGGTATCGCCTGCCCGCCCGACACGCCCGAGCAGATCGAGATGGAGGAGAGCTTTCCTTACGACGAGACGCGCGACCAACTGGAGGCCATCGCCGACATCAAAGCTGACATGGAGGCGCCCAAGCCCATGGACCGCCTGCTGTGCGGCGACGTGGGCTTCGGCAAGACCGAGGTCGCCCTGCGCGCGGCCTTTAAGTGCGTGGACTCCGGTCGCCAGGTCATGGTGCTCTGCCCCACGACCATTCTGGCCCAGCAGCACTACGAGACATTCTTTGAGCGCTTTGCCCCGTTTGGCCTGGAGGTCGAGGTGCTCAGCCGCTTCCGCACGCCGGCGCAGCAAAAGCGCGCGCTCAAGGCGTTTGCCGAGGGCACGATCGACGTGCTCATCGGCACGCACCGCCTGCTTTCGGCCGATGTGAACCCCAAGAACCTGGGCCTGGTGATCATCGACGAGGAACAGCGCTTTGGCGTGCAGCACAAGGAGCAGCTCAAGAACCTGCGCGAGCAGATTGACGTGCTCACGCTTTCGGCCACGCCCATCCCGCGTACCATGCAGATGGCCACGAGCGGCGTGCGCGATATGAGCCTGATTACCACGCCGCCGACTGGGCGCCGCCCCGTGATCGTGCACGTGGGGGAGTACGACCCCGACGTGGTGAGCGCGGCGATTCGCCTGGAGGTGGGTCGCGGCGGACAGGTGTACTACGTGTCCAACCGCGTCAAGACCATCGATGACGCTGTGGCACGCGTGCACGAGGCCGCGCCCGAGGCGCGCGTGGGCGTGGCACACGGCAAGATGAGCCCGCGCGAGGTCGAGGACGTGATGATCGAGTTCGCGACCAAAAAGATCGATGTGCTCATCGCCACGACCATCGTGGAGAGCGGCATCGACAACGCGACCGCCAACACGCTCATCATCGAGGACTCGCAGCGCCTGGGTCTGGCACAGCTCTACCAGCTCAAGGGCCGTGTGGGTCGCTCGGCCACGCAGGCCTACGCGTACTTTATGTTCCCGGGCGAGCTGCCGCTCACCGAGGAGGCCACGGCGCGCCTGACTGCACTTTCCGAGTTCCAGGACCTGGGCAGCGGCATGCGTATCGCCATGCGCGACCTGGAGATTCGCGGCGCCGGTTCGCTGATGGGCGCTGAGCAGCACGGCAACCTGTCGAGCGTGGGCTTTGACCTGTTTACACAGATGTTGGGCCAGGCCGTGGCCGAGGCGCGCGGCGATGACGACGCCGGCGTGGAGGCGGCGAGCGTGGGTATTAATCTGCCGGCCGATTACTTCTTGTCCGAGGAGTACCTGCCGGCGGTGGACCAGCGCGTGCTCGTGTACCGCAAGCTCGCAGCGGCCGAGGACCTGGAGAGCATCGACGAGGTGCAGGAAGAGACCGAGGCCGCGCATGGCGAGCTGCCGTTGGCGGGACTCAATCTGTTCAACCGCGCGCGTATCCGTATCCGCGGCGAGCGCTTGGGGCTCGAGAGCGTCACGCTCAGTGGCGGCCGCATCACGTTTTTGGGCGTAGACGTGCCCAAGAAGGTGGCCTTTGAGTTTAAGAATCGGTACGGCGCGGTGAACTTCCCCAAGAGCCGCAAGCTGTCGGTGCCCTATAAGGCGGGCGCCGGTGCGGGCAGCGGCCTGGGCCGAGGTCTCGACGCCAACGACGGCACCGGCCCGGTGGCGGCCGCGCTCATGCTACTGCAGCAGCTGGGCGCGACTGACGATGACTAACGGGTCGACGCTGCAAACGCCCCATTTGGGCAATCTGACCCCATCGAAAGGAAAGCATGTTCGGGTATATCTATAAGAAAGATGCCGCTGCTATCGCGGTCATCCTGGCCTTTTGTCTGCTCGTCGGGTCTTTTTTCGATTACCAAATCTCGAGTGCGCTGTTCAACTCGTCTAGCCTGTTTGGCCGCTTTGTCGAGGCGGCCGGCGAGCTGCCGTTCGAGCTGACGGCGAGCGTCGCGGGCATTATGCTCGTGCGCTCGGCACGTCCCGATTCCAAGGCGAGCAAGTGGCTCGCCGCGCTGGGCGTTCTGATCAACGTAGGCCTGGTCGGCTACGAGATTATCGGATCGCTGCGCGTCGGCGGCAAGCTTATTGCGTTTCAGCTGGTTCTGACGTTTGCATTGGTCATCGCGGCCAACCTCATCGCCTATCGCCTCACGCGCGACACCGACTCCGACGAGCTCACGCGCTGGGCGCTGATGGTGCTTGCCGTGTGGGTCGCTCAGGCCATCATCCTCAACGTGGTTGTCAAGCCGCTGTGGTCGCGCCCGCGCATGCGCGTGATCGAGGTCACGCCGGGGCTCAATTTTCAGCCGTGGTGGGTGATCGGCAACCCCGACAAGTGGGCCTATATCGCCGCTGGCGTGATCAAGGACGGCTTCAAGTCGTTTGCGAGCGGACACACGGCGCACGCGGCGATCGGCCTTATGCTCGCCGGGCTTCCCGCGGCGGCCTTTAAGGAAAAGCCGTCGCGCCGCCGCGTGGTCTTTTGGGTCGCCGCCGTGGTCGCGGCGTTCGTCGCCTTTGGCCGTATCGTGATCGGTGCGCACTTTTTGACTGACGTGAGCTGCGGCTTTGCCCTGGTGTTGGCACTTGAGTGCCTTGCCGCGCGCATTGCCTATCCTCACGGCGTACAATAGCCCCACCTGAATCATCTGGTCGATACCTGGTAAGAGAGGATTGCCATGCTCGCGTTCAACAACGACTATTCCCACGGCGCACACCCGGCGGTGCTGCAGGCGCTCGTCGACACCAACATGGAGCCGCAGCCCGGCTACGGCACCGATGCGCATACCGAGCGTGCCAAGCAGCTTATCCGCGAGGCCTGTCAGGCTCCCGATGCCGACGTATTTTTGCTGGTGGGCGGCACGCAGACCAACGCGACGGTGATTGACATGCTGCTCGCGCCGTACGAGGGCGTGGTTGCCGCCGAGACCGGCCACGTTGCCTGCCACGAGGCGGGCGCCATCGAGTTTGGCGGCCACAAGGTGCTCACCATCCCCGGCTACGAGGGCAAGATGCACGCTGAGGATCTCGAAAACTATATCCAAGTGTTCTACGAAAACGAGAGCTGTGAGCACATGGTGTTTCCGGGCGCCGTGTATGTGAGCCTGTCGACCGAGTACGGCACGCTGTACTCCAAGGCTGAGCTCGCGGCAATCCATGCGGTGTGCCAGAAGCGCCAGATTCCGCTGTTTGTGGATGGCGCCCGCCTGGCCTATGCGCTGGCGGCCGATGAGTGCGACATTACCCTGCCCGAGCTGGCGCAGCTGTGCGACGTGTTCTACATCGGCGGCACCAAGTGCGGCGCGCTTTGCGGCGAGGCCGTGGTGTTTTGCGGCATGCACGCTCCGGCGCATCCCATTCCGCGCATTAAGCAGCACGGCGCGCTGTTGGCCAAGGGTCGCCTGACGGGCGTGCAGTTTGAGGCGCTCTTTACCGACGGCCTGTATTTTGAGATTGGTCGCCAGGCGATTGAGACGGCCCAGGCGCTGCGTCGTGTGCTGCACGAGCGCGGTTACCAGTTCTTTTTGGAGACGCCCACAAACCAGCAGTTTGTGATTCTGCCCAACGAGGACATGGCCCGCATTCGCGAGCATGCCTCGATCGAGTACTGGGAAAAGTACGACGAGACCCATACGGTGGTGCGCTTTTGCACCAGCTGGGCCACGACGCAGGAGGACATCGACGCGTTGGCGGCTGTCCTGTAGCTTGACGTAATGACGAGGGGCCGCCCTGCGCCTGGGTTTGGCGCAGGGCGGCCTTTGCTTTTGAGGGAGAGGGGTTGTGTGACCGAGATGTCCGAGCCGACGATTCGCCTGGCGACGCCCGATGATGCGCCGGCGTTGCTTGCCATCTATGAGCCGTATGTGCGCCAGACGGCGATTACCTGCGAATACGAGGTGCCGAGCGTTGAGGAGTTCGCCGGGCGCATCGAGCGTACGCTCGAGCGCTATCCGTATCTGGTGATGGAGCTGGACGGGCGCCCGGTAGGCTATGCCTATGTGAGCGCGCTTAACAGCCGCGAGGCCTACGACTGGTCGGTCGAGACGTCGATCTACCTGGCACGCGATGTGCGCCACGGCGGGCTGGGCCGCAAGCTGCACGATGCGCTCAAGCAATGTCTGATCGCGATGGGCATCACCAACATGTGCGCCCTCATCGCCGTGCCGCACGACAAGGACGATGAGTATCTGACGCACAACAGTCAGGATTTCCATGCCCATATGGGCTACCGCCTGGTGGGCGCCTTTGACCGCTGCGCCCAAAAGTTCGGCCGCTGGTACGACATGTGTTGGATGGAGTTGGTCCTAGCCGAGCGCGTCCCTAACCAACCTAAGCCAACCTGGTTCCCCGACCTCCCCAAACCTACCATTTAGGGACAGGTTTATTTTGGCAGGTTAGCCGATGGGCTCGGTGTATTTGGCGCGGTCGGTGCGTTGGATGCGCTTGGAGACATGGAGCGGGCGGCCGTCGGTGTCGTAGACGTAATCGGTGATCAGGATCAGCGCCTGCCCGCGCTCAACGTTGAGCAAAAACGCCTCGTTTTGCGAGGCATAGCACACCTCAAAGGTCTTGTGCCCCTGCGCCGGCGCGCGATGGAATTCTTGGCGCAGCGTGGCGTAGAGCGAACCGTTGATATCGCGATCGATGAGTGCCCCAAAGCTCGGTGGTAGATAGGTGGTCTCCAGGCACAGCGGCGCATCGTCCAGATAACGCAGGCGGACAAGTTTGACGAGCTTGCTGCCCACGGCGGCATCAAAGAACTTAGCTATGCTGCCGCCCGCCTTGGTAAAGCCCGAGTCCACCGTGCGCGTGGTGGGCTTCATGCCCTGACCCTGGACCTGCGCCGTATAGCTCGAAAACACCAGGTTGTTCTCGTGGAGCGCCGGCGTGTCGGCCACAAAGGCGCCACGCCCGCGCTCGGTGCGCACCAGGCCCTCGTCAACGAGCACCTTAAGGGCGTGGCGTACGGTGCTACGCGACAGCCCCGATTCGTCCATGAGTTCCATCTCGGACGGCAGCTTGTCTCCGCGCGCGTAGGTGCCGGAGGCGATGCGGTCGCGCAGCATGCCCGCCAAGCGCTCGTATTGGGTCAGTCTCTTTTTAGATGAAGCGTTCATGCGATCAACCTGTATCTAACCTGTATGCGTATCTAATCAAGCATGTATTCAATACAACAACAAAACCGCTGGTATCAAGTTATCGAAAACCGTATCAGCAAATTTTTTAAGACAAATATAGCATACAACTAGTCGACATAACCAAAACATGTATGTAACTTGTATGCCATCGAGAGCATCAAACGAGAAGAAAGGCTGATGCACGATGACTACTCAGGAACAGGTTAAGGACGTCGTCTCCCAGGTTTTGGCCGACAAGGCAGACAAGGGCGGCATCAAGCGCGTCGTGTGGATTGGCGCCGGCGGATCCAACGGCGGCAACTATCCTGCCCAGTACTTTATGGAGCACGAGGCCACGCAGGTCGTGAGCTCCAGCTACACCAGCAATGAGTTCGTGCACGCCACCCCGGCCTACGTCAACGAGAACACCCTGGCCGTCGTCGTGTCCATGCGCGGCACCAAGGAGACCATCGTCGCCGCCCAGGTCGCCAAGGACCACGGCGCCAGCACCATCGCCATCTATGTCGACGAGTCCGGCCTCACCGAGGTCTGCGACTACAAGATTCAGTATGACAGCCTGGCCGTCGACGAGTCTTGCATGGGCCGTACCAACTCCGCCGTCGTGACCATGATCGCCATGGAGCTTACGCAGCAGACCGAGGGCTATGCCGAGTATGAGACCGCTATGGCCGCCTTCGACCTGGTTGACCCCATCTATCGCAAGGCCGTCGAGTACACCCGTCCGCTCGCCGCCAAGTGGGCCGAGCAAAACGCCGACAAGCCCTGCATCAACGTGATGGCTCAGGGTCCGCTCTTTGGTGCCGCCTACGTCTTTAGCATCTGCAACGTGCAGGAGATGCTGCAGATCGACTCCTGCACCATCAACACCTGCGACTTCTTCCACGGCCCCTTCGAGATCCTGGACAAGCGCACCTCGCTGTTCCAGCTCATCAGCGTCGGCCGCAGCCGCTGCAACGACGAGCGCGGCATCCGCTTCGTCAACCAGTACGGTGGCGAGCGCGTCTATCAGCTCGACGCCAAGGAGCTCGGCCTCAACGACATCAAGGACAGCGTGAGCGAGTACTTCAATCACCTGATCTTTGCCCCGATCCTCAACAACGTGTACATGCGTGCGCTCTCTGCCGTCACCCACAAGGACTACATGACGCGCCGCTACATGTGGAAGCTGGACTACTAGGGGATAGAGCGGCCTAACAGCTCGATGTCCTCATAAGTTGCGGTGGAATAGTTCCTGCTTGGGGGCTTGAAGCCTCTATTTAGGAACTATTTCACCGCAACCGCCCAGTAATCCGCTGGGGGCGGAGGAAAACGGATCACTTATCCGCTCGCCGATTTGTGTCTTGAAAAATGTATATAACGACTATAACGTAGTACGAAACATATTGGAAACAATACCGAGGAGGCTGCGTTGAAGAAGAGCAATCTGGGCTATGTGCTGGTGCTGATCGCCGCGCTTATGTGGGGCAGCATCGGAATCTTTGTAAACGGCATCTCGGCCATGGGCGTTTCGTCCCAGAGCATGGCTGCCTTTCGCTTGTTGGTCGGAGCGCTTATCTTGGCGCCGGTCCTGATGTTTATGGGCTGCCGTCCGGGTGAGGGGTCTACCGTGGCTCAGGGTCCGCTGGCCCTGTTCAAGGCAAGCCCTAAAGAGCTTGTTCCTTGTGCGCTTGTTGGCATCGTCGGTTTGGCCGCCGCTAACACCTGCTATTACGAGTGCATGGGCGAGGTGGGCATGTCCACGGCCTCGGTGCTGCTCTACACCTCGCCGGTGTTTGGCGTCATGCTCGGCCGCGTGCTTTATCGCGAGGACGTGACCCCCAACAAGCTCGTTGCCATTGTCTTTAACATCGTAGGCTGCGTGCTTGCAGTGACCAATGGCGACCTTTCCGGTTTTCATTTTTCGGTTTGGGGCGTCACGTCGGGCGTGATTGCAGGCCTTTGTGGTGCGTCGCTCGCGGTGTTTAGCCGAATAGCAACCAAGACGGTCCACCCGCTGGCTGTCACGTTTTGGGGCTTTGTTTTTGGCGGTGCGGTTATGGCAGCTATCGCGGCTCCGTGGCCGGATGTCGCCGCGGCAATGTCGCCACAGCTGCTGCTGCTGTTCCTTGGCTTTGGACTCATCCCCACAGCCGTTGCTTACATCTTATATATGCAGGGTCTGTCCATGGGGCTCGAGACATCGAAAGTTCCCGTCGTAATGTCTTTCGAGACGGTCGTCACCGTACTGGTGGGCATTGGTGTCTACGCCGAGCCCGCCGGCGCGATTAAAGTCCTGGGCATCGTGTTGGTGCTCGCGTCCATCCTGATTATGAACACCGACTTCTCCAAGCTGCGCAACAGTGTGTTTGTCGGTCATGTCATTGAGAGCATGACCTTTAAGCCCAACGCGTGGTGGACCGAAAAATCTCAGGACATGGATCTGTTTAAAGAACGCACCGGCATTGCGCTGGAACCCACCGTACAGGAAAGCCCCTGGTACTTCGTGCGATAGGGGATTGCGCGCAGGGTCTGACCTGGGGTTATCCAGCTAGCGCCGGCCTACCCAGCCCAACGTTTCGAGTACGTTAAACCCGTCAACGGTCGATTTTCACCCGCGAACGGTCTTTATACTAATTAGCAATATAAGCAACGTATAAGACGTTATAATGACCATAACGAAAAGGAGGAGGCAAGATGAATCAGATCATTCTCGCATCTCATGGCGGCCTGGCCGCAGGCGCCAAAGACACGCTCGAGATGGTTCTCGGCGACGTGTCGAACGTCCACGTCGTGTCGCTTGCTCGTGACGACAAGGAGCCCATCACCAATAAGGTTGAGGCTATGATCGCCACGTTCAACGCGGACGACACCGTCTATGTGCTGACCGATATGCTCGGCAGCTCGGTCAACAACAACATGGTCGAGCTTTCCAAGAACGGCACGAAGTTCACGGTTGTCAGCGGTTTCAACATCCCGTTGGCGCTCACGCTTGCTATGAGCCCCGCCCCCGTCAAGGGCGCCGAGCTCGCGGCCCTCATCAACGAGGCCCGCACCGGTCTGACCAATCCCAACGCACCGGTCGAGGCCGCCGCGGCTCCCGCCAAGAAGGCCAAGGCGTCCCGTCACAGCTCCGGTCCCGCCAAGATCGTCCTCGCACGTCTTGACTACCGTCTGCTGCACGGCCAGGTCGTCTTTACCTGGACCACCAAGGTTCAGGCCGAGCGCATCATCGTCGTCGACAACGCTGCCGCCAACGATGACATCAAGAAGGGCGCTCTTAAGCTGGCCAAGCCCCAGGGCGTACGCCTGAACGTCTTCACCGTCGAGCGTGCCCTCGCCAAGATGGACAAGCTCAACACCCTCGGCGAGCGCGTCATGTTCGTCTTTGGCAACACGGCCGAGATGCTGCAGTTCTGCCAGGGCTACAAGCTCGACGCCATCAACCTGGGCGCCACCGCCAACCACGACGGTGCCGATCAGGTCGGCGGCAAGGACAGCTCCGTCTTCCTCGACGCCAACCAGAAGGCCGACGTCAACCAGCTGCTCGACATGGGCATCAAGCTCTACGTCCAGCAGACCCCTACGTATCAGAGCGTCGATATCGACGCCAAGCTGTAATCAACCAGGCTTTTGCCTGACTGAAAGGAGAAGGGTATGAATACGTTCATCAGTGCGGTGCTCGTCGGCCTCGTCGGCGTGTTCTGCATGTGGGACTCCCGCCTGCTCGGTCGTCTTAACTTCGAGCAGCCCCTCGTTGGCGCTACGCTCGTCGGTCTGCTGCTGGGCGATGTGCCCACCGGCCTTGCCGTCGGTGCCGCCGTCGAGCTCGTGTCCATGGGCCTGGTGCAGGTCGGCGCTGCCGTTCCGCCCGATATGGTCCTGGGCGGCATCGTGGCCGCTGCCTTCGCATGCCTGACCGATGCTTCCGCCGAGACCGCCATGACGATCGCCATCCCGGTCGCCGTCCTGGGTCAGCTCCTCGGCATTGTCTTCCGTTCCATCATCGCCGCCCTCACCCATGTGGCAGATAGCGCGATCGATAACGGAAAGTTCAAGACCGCCTACCGTATGCACATCTGCGCCGGCTCCGGTCTGTACGCCGTCATGTACTTCCTGCCGATCTTCCTCGCCGTTTTTGTTGGCACCGACCTGGTTCAGGCCATCGTCAACATGGTTCCCGAGTGGCTGTCCACTGGTCTTAACGTTTCGACCAAGATCATGACCGCCTACGGCTTGGCCCTGCTGCTCACCATGATGATCAAGAAGGGTATGACTCCGTTCCTGTTCATCGGTTTCCTGCTCGCCGCTTACCTCAACCTGTCCGTCATCGCGGTCGCTCTGATCGGTGTGTGCCTGGCTGTCGTCTTCATGGGCTTCAAGTTCAACGGTTCCCATGCAGCCGCCGGTGTCGATTCCGACTACGATCCGCTCGAAGACGACGAAGACTAAGGAGGAACACACTATGGCAACCGCAACCAAGGACGTGTCCCTGAACAAGAAGGTCAGCCAGTTCTTCTGGCGCTCCTGGGCCATCCAGGCCTCTTGGAACTACGAGCGTCAGATGAACATGGGCTTCCTCTACGGCATGGTTCCCACGCTCGATCGCCTCTATCCGGACGAGTCCGACCCCAAGCAGCTCGCTGCTAAGAAAGAGGCTTACCACCGTCACATGGCGTTCTACAACTGCACCCCGCAGACGAGCGCCTTTATCCTGGGCCTCACCGCCTCCATGGAGGAGGAGTACGCCAAGGATCCCGAGAACTTCGATCCCGATTCGATCAACGCGGTCAAGACCTCCCTCATGGGTCCGCTTTCCGGCATCGGTGACTCCTTCTTCCAGGGCACCATCCGCGTTATCGCCTTTGGCCTGGGCGTTCAGCTGGCTCAGCAGGGCTCCATCATGGGCCCGATCCTGGCCATGCTCATCTCCATCGTCCCCTCTGTGCTGATTACTTGGTTCGCCGCCAAGATGGGCTATCAGGGCGGCCACGAGTACCTGAGCAAGCTTCAGGGCGGCGACCTCATGGAGAAGCTCATGTATGTCTGCGGCATCGTGGGTCTTATGTCCGTGGGCGGCATGATCGCCACGCTGATCGGCGCCACCACCCCGCTGCAGTTCGCTGAGGGCACCGTCGTTATCCAGGACATCCTGGACGGCATGATGCCCCAGATGATCTCCCTTGGCCTCACCGGCCTTATGTACTGGCTCATCAAGAAGAACGTCAACACCGGTTGGCTTCTCGTGATCGCCATCGTGGGCGGCATCGCCCTCTCCGCGGCCGGCATTCTGGCCTAGTCGCGACCAAGCGCCTAACCGCTTTCCCCCGGGGGCCTGCCTGGCATCCCATACCCCAGGCAGGCTTCCATCCCCAAAATGCGACAATGGGACAGTCCCCTTGTCGCATCCTCAACGGACCGGCGACTCGGTCCAAACCACGGTAACCCTGCGAGCGCCCGGCAATGTGGCGCCGCAAAAATCGAAAGGAATGTGTCAGATGTACGAGATCGACCTTAACCTCCCTAAGCAGATCGTCGCTGACGTCCTGTCCAACCACGAGATCCACAGTGTCGCCTTCGTCGGCTGCGGTGCTTCCATGTCCGACCTGTACCCCGCCAAGTACTTCCTGGCCAACAACACGGACAAGCTGAACGTTCAGATCTTCACCGCTAACGAGTTCAACTACGACACGCCTTCCTGGGTCAACGAGCACACCTTCGTGATCACCTGCTCCCTCGGTGGCTCCACGCCCGAGACCGTCGAGGCCAACAAGACCGCCAAGAAGCACAACTGCCCGGTCGTCTCCCTCACCAACAAGGCTGGCTCCGCTCTGACCGTCGACGCTGACTACGTCATCGTTCACGGCTTCCACGCCAACTTCGCTGCCAAGTGCGAGAAGCCCGGCTATGCCATCGCTCTTGCTCTCGAGATCCTTCAGCAGACCGAGGGCTATGACAAGTACGACGACATGATCACCGGCCTCACCAACGTCTTCGATCTCTGCGAGAACGCTGCTCAGTCCTGCAAGAAGCTCGCCAAGAAGTTCGCTGAGGACTTCAAGGACGACAAGATGATTTACTTCATGGCCTCTGGTGCCTCCGAGAAGATGGCTTACTCTCACGCCGCCTTCCTGTTCACCGAGATGCAGTGGATCGACGCCGCCGCCTACAACACCGGCGAGTACTTCCACGGCCCGTTCGAGGTTTCCACCGAGGGTAAGCCCTACGTCTTCTTCATGTCCGATGGCGCTACCCGTCCGATGGACGCCCGCGCCCTCACCTTCCTTGAGCGCATGGGCGCCAAGGTCGCTCTGATCGACTCCAAGGACTACGGCCTGGCTGACGCCGTGCCCGCGAGCGTCGTCACCTACTTCAACCCGCTGCTGCACCTCGCCGTTATGCGCGAGTACGGCAACCAGATCGCCGAGGCCCGTCAGCACCCGCTGACCATGCGCCGCTACATGTGGAAGCTTTCCTACTAATCACAAGTAAGTAGACCTTACGGGTTGATTGAGAGGGGATGGGGTTTGCGCCCCGTCCCCTTTTTGCTCTGGGGAGGGCGTGTCTGTCGCGTCGCAAATCCCAGATAAAACCTACCAAAATAAACCTGTCCCTTTTTGGCAGGTGGGAGGAGATGCGTATGATCAAGGCAGTGCTGTTTGACATGGACGGCGTGCTGGTCGATACCGAGTGGTTCTACAACCGTCGTCGCGTGGCGTTTATGGAAGAGAAGGGCTTTCACTTTGACGAGATCCCCGATCTTTCGGGGTCTAACGAGCCCGCCATTTGGAAGTCGCTGGTACCTGACGATGTTGAGCTGCGCGAGCGCCTGCGCGTGGAGTACAAGCAGGTCTATAGCCCGGACCATCCCGTTCCGTATGCCGAGCTGCTCAACGAGCAGACGGAGCCGGTGATGCGCGCACTGCACGAGCGCGGCGTGAAGTGTGCCATCGCGAGCTCGTCCTATCGCGAGTTGATCGACGAGCTGGTGGGGATTGCCGGTATCGCCGACGTGCTGGACTACACCATCAGCGGTCACGAGTGCAGTGCGTTTAAGCCCGACCCCGAGATCTACCTGCGTGCCATGGAGGCGCTGGGTGTGGAGCCTACCGAGTGCCTGGTTATCGAGGACTCGCCTTTGGGCATCGAGGCTGGCAAACGTTCCGGCGCCCGCGTCCTGGCACTGCGCCCGCACGAGGGCGTCAACCTCGATCAATCGCGAGCCGATGCCGTTATTGATAATCTGACCGACATTTTGGCCGCTTTGTAGTGTCAATCCGCCGCGAGAAGCACGGGTTCAAACGTTTTTTGCGGTGGACTGGCTCAATTTGGTTTCGATTTTGATCCGTTTGGCTTCGATTCGGACTAAGTGAGTAGACTTTTTGGTGCAGGACGAGCACAAAGCGCATCTGCTCTAGTAAAACCGCAGGTCACAGGGGTGGCGGTTTTGGGTGTGCTCTGCAGGTCGCGTAAAGTCTACTCACTTGTAATTTGGGCCTTTGGTCGTGGGGTTGCTGGTCCCGCTTTGGTTGTCGAGAGAGGGTGAATTGAAGCGCCCCCGCACGCTCCATGCTACAATCGCGGACATACCCCACAACTACATCTGCCTTCGAAAGGAGCCTGCGTGGCGAACGCCATCGATCAGCTCACGGACCGAGTGCTCGTACTCGGCCGCCTCACCATCGTCCGCCGCGCTATTACTGCCGTGGCGGTCACGATTTCCGCCGTTCTCCAGACATTCCTGATCCAGGCGTTCATTCAGCCCGCCGACTTGCTTCCGAGCGGCCTCACCGGCGTTGCGGTCCTGCTCGATCGCGTTACCTCGCTGGGCGGCGTTCACATCGACATCTCGCTCGGCATGCTTGCGCTCAACATTCCCGTGGCGCTCCTATGCTGGAGCGGCATTAGCAAGCGCTTCGTCATCTTCTCGATGATGCAGGTCGTGCTCTCGTCGCTGTTCCTCAACGTCTTTCACTTCGCTCCATTTTTGGGCGACAAGATTATGCTCATCATTTTTGGCGGCGTGGTCTCGGGTCTGGGCGCTGCCATCGCGCTAAAGTCCGGCGCATCTACCGGTGGCACCGACTTTATCGCGCTGTGGGTCTCCAACCACACGGGCAAGACCATCTGGGGCGTTATCTTTGGTTTCAATTGCTTTATCCTGGCGATCTTTGGCTTTATGTTTGGCTGGGACAACGCGGCGTACTCCATCGTGTTCCAGTTTATTTCGACCAAGACCATCGACAGTTTCTATCGTCGCTACGACCGCGTGACGCTGCAGATTACGACGCGCAAGGCAGACGAGGTCATGACTGCCTACGTAAACCATTTTCAGCACGGCATTAGCTGCGCCGAGGTCGTCGGCGGATACAGCCGCGAAAAGATGTACCTGCTGAACACCGTTGTTTCGACCTACGAGAGCCAGGACATTATCAAGTTGGTGTGCGACGTTGATCCCGGCGCCGTGATCAACGTGTTCCACACGCTCAACTTTGTGGGCGGCTGGTGGGGCGGTCATGTCGACGAGCCCATGCCCACGGCCGTTCCCGATCCCGACAAGCCCGCACGCATGGCCAGCAGGCAGGCGCGCCTCAGCGAACAGGACAGCCTGCAGCAGGATGACGGCAAGTAGGGTATTGGCATTTTGCCGGTCCTGCGCAACCCATCCGAACGAGCCCCCCGAAAGCCCCGTTGCTTTCGAGGGCTCTCGTTTGCCCAGATAAAACCTACCAAAATGAAGCTGTCGCTTTTTGGTAGGGAGGGTGTATCGTTTTATCAATATGAGGTAACATGAAACTAGACGTTATATACGTATTAGAAATTTAGCTATTTTGATAAGAGTGATCAGATATGCCTGCGCCCAAAAATGCACCGCTTTACCAGCAGATTTATGACGAAATCAAGGATGCGATCGAGAAAGGTGTTTATGCACCCAAGGAGCGTATTCCGTCCGAGCTTGAACTAGCCGAGCAGTACGAGGTGAGCCGTATTACGGTGCGCCGCGCTGTCGAGGAGCTGTGCTCCGATGGTTACCTGGTTAAGCAGCAGGGCCGCGGCACCTTTGTCTCCACGCCGCACATCAACCGCCAGTTTCACGCCTCGACGCTGCAGACGTTTACCGCGCTGTGTGCCGGCAACGGCATGAAGGCCGGTGCGCACGTGATCGATCGCCAGATCGTTCCGGCGCGCCAAAACGAGATGGAGTTCTTTGGCCTGCAGAAGGATGCGCTGCTGCTGCATATCAAGCGCGTGCGTACGGCCGACGGCGAGCCCATCTTTGAGGAGAACATCTTTGTGCCGTTTGACGCCTACCGTGAGCTGTTGACGGCCGATCTTGAGGACAAGTCGATTTTTGCCGAGGTCGAGCGTGTTGGCGGAACGCCGATTGTCTCGGTTGGCTACCGTACGGTCGAGGCCGTTCGAGCTAACGCCGAGCAGGCGGCCGAGCTGGGCATTGCTCCGCACGATCCGCTGCTCAACCTGCGTGCCGGCTTTACCGGTCCCGATGACGAGCCGGTTTTGATGGGTAAGCAGTACTACGTGGGATCGCGCTACGTTATGGTGATGTAGGGTTGGTTCCGCCGTTCTAACGAACGGCGGATCGGTCGACGCTGCAAGCCCGCCAGAGCGGCAATCTGCCTTTCAACTTCGGCGGCATGATCAGAAGATCAATGCCGCCTTGTTTCAAGGCACCTTGCTCGCTCTGGCGGGCTTTCGCTGTCGTTGCCAAAACATCGGCGTTGCCATGGCCCGGATGCGGCACTTGGGGACGTTCCTTTTCTGCCGGCATCTGGGGACACTCCTTAGTCATTGGGGACGCTCTTAAACGACTAGTCTGGGCGGCGGCCGTGTGCTGCTGTCCGCGTGGCGGCGTATAATCGGCGGCAGATGACTTGGACGTTAGGAAACCATGACCGATAGCATGCAGCAGATGGCGCTTGACACGCTCGGCGCCTATTTTGGCTACACCTCGTTTCGCCCGGGGCAGGACCGCATGGTGGATGCGATCCTTGCCGGTCGCGATGCGCTGGGTGTTATGCCCACGGGCGCCGGCAAGTCCATTTGCTACCAGGTGCCCGCGCTCATGCTGCCCGGCATTACCTTTGTGGTGAGTCCGCTGCTGTCGCTTATGGAGGACCAGACCCGCGCGTTGCTCGCGGCGGGTGCGCGACCCAGCTATCTCAACTCCAGTCTTACTCCGGCCCAGCAAAACACCGTGCTCAAGCGGGCGCGCGAGGGCCGCTACCAGCTTATGTACGTGGCGCCCGAGCGCCTGCTCGAGCCGCGCTTTTTAGCCTTTGCCCAGGAGGCCGCGGGTTCCGCCGGCATTGGCGTGCCGCTCGTGGCTATTGACGAGGCCCACTGCGTGAGCCAATGGGGCCAGGATTTCCGCCCCGCCTACCTGCAGATTCGCGAGTTCATCGATTCCCTGCCGCGGCGTCCCATCGTGGCGGCCTTTACCGCCACGGCGACCGAGCGTGTACTGTCTCTTATACACATCTCCGAGCCC
>CABSMN010000003.1 GCA_902478765.1 uncultured Collinsella sp. | reverse complement strand
GCGTCAGATGTGTATAAGAGACAGTGCCTGCACCAGCGCCAACACGCATGGCGCGCCCGCGCCGGCAAGTTTTATCACGGTGGAGGGTCGCATCCTGGAGGGGGTCGATGTTGCCGTCGACGCCGGTGAGACCCCGTGTCGCGACGCCTCGACCATCGTGTCGTTTCAGCACGGCGAGCTCCAGATCCTGCGCCAAGGCGCACTTCCCGCATCAGAGATCGAACGGGTCCTGTCCGACCCGATGCAATAGAAAGGTGTAAGCGATGTCGTTGAATCTGGGCAGCCTGGGCATGGAAGATGCCTCGTTTGACTTTGGCGGTTCCTACATCATGGCGCTCGACTGCGGCACCACCTCGGTACTTGCGACCATCGTCGACGAGTACGGATGCATCGTCGCGCAGGCACGTCGCAGCGTCAAAACCAGCTTCCCGCGTCCCGGCTGGGTGGAGCAAGACCCCATGGCGGTCCTTGCTAGCCAGATCGCCGTCATGATGGAAGTCCAGTTTAAGAGCGGTATCCACTCCGACCGCATTGCCGCCATCGGCATCTCCAACCAGCGCGAGACCACGGTGGTCTGGGATCGCGTGAGCGGTCAGCCGATCTATAACGCTATCGTATGGCAGTGCCGCCGTACCGCACCTCTGATCGACGAGCTTGTCGAGCAGGGCGCAGAAGGGCTGGTGCGCTCCCGCACGGGACTCACGCTCGACCCGTATTTCTCGGCCTCCAAGGTGCAGTGGATTCTCGACAACGTCGACGGCGCACGCGAAAGCGCGGCGGCGGGCGACCTCATGTTTGGCACCATCGACACCTGGCTCATCTACAACCTCACCGGCGGCCAGGTCTTTGCCACCGACTACACCAATGCCAGCCGCACGGCACTCTTTAATATCCATACGCTCGATTGGGACGACGACCTGCTGGCACTCTTTGACGTTCCACGTTCCATGATGCCCGAGGTTCGCTGGAGCTCGGGTGACTACGGCCGCGTCGCGAGCGACATCATGACCAACATGCCGCCCATCATGGGCGTGGCGGGCGACCAGCAGGCGTCGCTGTTCGGCCACTGCTGTTTCCGTCCCGGCCAGACCAAAAACACCTATGGCACGGGTTGCTTTATGCTCATGAACACCGGCGACGAGATCGTCGAATCCAAGAACGGCTTGGTTTCCACCATCGGTATCGCTGCGAACGGGAAGATCAGCTATGCGCTCGAGGGCTCCATCTTTGCCGCCGGCTCAACCATGAACTGGCTGCGCAACAACATGGGCATCATCTCGAGTGTGAGCGAGTCCGCGCAACTCGCCGCTTCGATCAACGACAACGAGGGCTGCTACTTCGTTCCCGCCTTCGCTGGCCTGGGCGCTCCCTGGTGGGACCCGCGTGCCCGCGGTATCGTGTGCGGCCTGACCGGTGCCTCGAGTCGCGCGACCATTGTGCGTGCGGCCTGCGAGTCCATGGCCTACCAGAGTTATGACGTGCTGCGCGCCATGGAGCAGGACGTGGGACTTTCGATTGAGCGCCTGTCCGTCGATGGCGGCGCCTCACGCAACGAGTTCATCATGCAATTCCAGGCCGACCTGCTGGATATCCCCGTGCTGCAATGCGAGACGGTGGAGACCACGGCAATCGGTGCCGCGTACTTGGCGGGTCTTGCCGTCGGCTATTGGGAAGACCTGGAAGAGCTGGAGCAAAATGCCCAGATCGTTAGGACCTTCCTTCCCCATATGTCCGCCGAGCGTCGCGAGCAAAACCTTGCGGGCTGGCGTGATGCAGTCAAGCGCTCGCTCAGTACCGCACAGTAGGGCTGCGATGGGCTGCTCGATACAACAAACCGCTAAACTTATGCATGGCGTGCGGCGGCAACATTGCTGCGCGCCTTGTCAGCAAGGCCGTTTTGCGGCCGCAACGAAAGGGGCAATCAACCCATGACCGTCACCTACGATGCGTCCCGTGTGACGCTTGTCGATCATCCGCTCGTCCAGCACAAGCTGTCGATCCTGCGCGACAAAAACACCGGCACCAACCAGTTCCGCCAGCTCGTGCGCGAACTCGCGTTTTTTGACGGCTACGAGGCCATGCGCGACCTGCCTATGGAAGACGTCGAGGTCGAGACCCCCATCACTACCGCCACGTTCAAACAGCTTGCCGGCAAGAAACTCGCCATCGTGCCCAACCTGCGTGCGGGCCTCGGCATGGTCGACGGCATCCTCGACCTGGTGCCCTCTGCTCGCGTGGGCCACATCGGCATGGAGCGCGACGAGGTCACCCACGAGCCGCACGAGTATTACTGCAAGATGCCCAAGGATATCGACCAGCGCATCTGCCTGGTCGTCGACCCCATGCTTGCCACGGGCGGTTCGGCCGAAATGGCCATCAGCTACCTGCGCGAGCGCGGTGTCAAGGACATCCGCATGCTGTGCATCGTCGCGGCCCCCGAGGGCCTCAAGTCGCTGACCGAGAAGGACCCTGATGTGCATATCTATACCTGCGCCATCGACGACCATCTCAACGAGGCTGCCTACATCGTTCCCGGCCTGGGCGACGCCGGCGACCGCATCTACGGCACGCTCTAGTCGCTGGGCTAAGACGGCCGCGGCTGCAAATACGAAGAAACGGTGCGCGCGGACGAACAAAAGGCGACCGCGCGCACTCCTGTTAACGGACGTTTTGCCCTGCAGGGTTCGAGAAAAACGTATTACCGTACCTGCGGCATAAAGAAGGTCTTAAGAAAACGAACAGGTGCGTATTAACCGATGCTTTTTCGGTTGTACTTTAGCGATTGGCTCGTACAATAGTCACCAATGTTTGGCGGGAACTGTTCTGTGAAGCGTTAAAAAGGAAAGTGAGGACGCCAGTGTTTCAGATAGCCGATCTGCTCGCTATCGTTGCAGGCGCCATCGCGGGCGCAATTGCCTTCCTTCCCTTTGTCTTTACGCTCAAGCCGGTTCTTGACGATAAACAGAATGCGGACATGCTCAAGGGTATGGTGAGTCTGGCGGTCTCGGCAATCGCCCTGCTCGTCTTTACCTTGGTTGTGTTTGTGTTGTTCGGAGAGGCATTTCGCATGTTCCTCCTGGGCGAGGCGATCGGCTTCGTGGCCTTTATGGCTGCCTGCACGGTTCGTGTCGTCAAGGCGCTGCGAGATCCTCATGAGGTCGAAAGGTAAGTCGTGGAAATTTTTGAAAAGCTGCCTGATGAGATTAATCATCTGGTCAGCGAGTTCAGCTCCACCCCTGTCGTGGGCGATCTGAGCTGCGGCATCACGCAGTACTCGTTTTGGCTGATCGTCTCCACGATCGTGCTCCTGATCGTCCTGGCCGTGTTCAAGAAGAAGCAGACCCTGGTTCCCAAGGGCTTCTTCGTCAACGGTTTCGAGTACATCATCGAGTACGTCGAGAACGATATCGGCAAGGGTGTCGTGGGTGAGAACTGGAAGAAGCACTTCCCGTTCCTGTGCTCGCTTTTCCTGTTCATCCTGATCAATAACATGATCGGCCTGATCCCGGGAATGAAGCCCGGCACCGGCGCAATCGGCTCCACCGCCGCACTCGCCATTTTCGCCTTCGTGTACTTCATCTACTACGGATGCAAGGCTCACGGCGTGATCGGCTACATCAAGAGCCTCGCCCCGCAGGGCGTGAGCTTCCCGATGAACGTGCTCGTGTGGGTCGTCGAGCTTTTCTCGACCTTCCTGCGCCTCATCACGCTTGCCGTCCGTCTGTTCTGCAACATGTTCGCAGGACACGTGGTCATGGGCTCGTTCGCCATCATGGCGAGCATGTTCATGCAGCCGCTGCTTCAGCAGGTTTCCGCGGCCCACGCCGTCGGCGCCCTGCCTTCGCTGGCCTGGCTTGCCATCCTCATCCTGATCTATGCGATCGAGCTTGTGGTCGGCGCCATCCAGGCTTACGTCTTCACGGTCCTTACCGCCGTGTATGTCTCCGAGGCAGAGGAGGTCGCGGAGGAGGAGTAGTCTTCCGCTCGCGCCTTAAAGGTAAGGCAATTCGTTAAACCGCCGGTGCCCGTACCCATGGAGCCCGGCAGTTATAAAAAGGTTATCCTGCGTGAAATAAGACACGCACGACAAAGGAGGAATCGTGGGAGTTATCGGTTACGGTCTCGGTGTTATCGGCGCTGGTCTTGCTATCGGCCTGTCTGCTCTGGGTGCTACGGGTGCTATGGCCCGTCAGCCTGAGGTCCAGGGCCGCGTGTTCACCGTCTTCATCATGGGCTCCGCCTTCGGCGAGGCTCTGGCTCTGATCGGCTTCGTTGTCGCGCTGATCGTTAAATAGCACGGAGCGTCAAGTATGAATCTTTCATCCCAGAAGAGCGCGATCGCACTCTCCGCGTCCGCGGCCGCGCTGCTTATGCCGGTTTCCGCGTTCGCCGAGGACGGCGCTGCCGGTGCGGACATCCTCATCCCTAAGATGGCGGAGTTCATCCCGGCGCTTATCGCCTTCCTGATTATCTGGATCGTGCTGGCCAAGGTCGCCCTGCCGGGCATCATGAAAACCATGGAGGAGCGCGGCAAGAAGATCGAGGAGAGCCTCGACGAGGCCGAGAAGACCAAGCAGGAGGCTATCGCCAAGCGCGCTGAGTCCGACTCGATCGTCACCGACGCCCGTCGTCAGGCTGCCGACATCGTTCTCGAGGCCCGTAAGGACGCCGAGTCCGAGCGTGCCCGTATCATCGAGGCTGCTCACAAGGAGGCCGAGGAGATTATCGCCAAGGCCCATACGACCGTCGAGGACGAGCGCAAGTCCATCTACGCCGGTGCCGCGAGCTCCATCGCCGACCTGTCCGTTGCCGTCGCCACCAAGATCGTGGGCGAGGCACTCGAGGACGATGCCGAGCAGAAGAAGCTCATCGAGCGCTACATCCAGGAAGCAGGTAGCCTGAATGCCGACTAGCCGCTATCAGGACAAGGTGCTCGAGACCTACGCGCGTTCCCTTTTGGAAGCCGCCAAGGCCGAGAACCATGTGTTCGAGGACCTCGAGATGATCGAGCGCTTGGCTTCTGCCAGCCCCGAGATCATCGCCGTGCTCGACACCATGTCCAAGCGCGACCAGCTCGACCTTCTTCCCAAGGTGGCAGCTGCCTTTAAGTATGTTGCCGAGGAAGACGAGGATGTAGTGGGCGTGACCGTCACCACGGCGATCCCGCTCGACGACGAGCTGCGTCAAACCATCACTAAGAAATGCGAGCAGGACTTCGGCCGCAAGGTATTCCTTATCGAGCAGGTCGACCCGTCTATCGTGGGCGGCCTGGTGCTCGAGGCCCGCGGCGAGCGTCGTGACATTTCCGTCAAGACGCAGCTGCGCATCGCGCAGGAGACCCTCGCAAACTCTGCTAATTCGTACGGAGGTGAAGCCTAATGTCCGAAACCCTCAATGCCCAGGATATCGCCAAGAAACTGCAGGAGCAGCTCACGAGCCTCTCCGCGACGGTCGATACGCATGAGGTTTCAACGGTCGACGAGGTAGGCGACGGCATCGCGCGCGTCTCCGGCCTCAAGAGCGCCATGGCAGGCGAGCTTCTGGAGTTCAAGAGCTCCGATACCGGTGAGACCGTCTTCGGCCTTGCCCAGAACCTTGACCGTGACGAGGTCGGCGCCGTTCTGTTCGGTGCCGTCGACTCCATCAAGGAAGGCGACGAGTGCCGCACCACTGGCCGCGTTATGGATATCCCCGTGAGCCGTGCCATGCTCGGCCGCGTCGTCAATCCGCTCGGCCAGCCCATCGACGGCCTGGGCGACATCGTCGCTACGCACCGTCGCCCCATCGAGTTCAAGGCTCCCGGCGTCATCGATCGTACCCCGGTGTGCGAGCCGGTTCAGACCGGTCTGCTCGCTATCGACTCCATGGTGCCTATTGGCCGCGGTCAGCGTGAGCTCATCATCGGTGACCGTAAGACCGGTAAGACCGCCATCGCCATCGACGCTATCCTCAACCAGCGCGGCAAGGGCATGGTCTGCATCTATGTCGCCATCGGCCAGAAGGCCTCCACGGTTGCCAACATCCGCGAGACCCTCGCTCAGCACGGTGCGCTCGACTACACCATCATCGTTTCGGCCACCGCTGCCGATTCCGCCCCTATGCAGTACATCGCGCCTATGGCCGGTGCCGCTATTGGCGAGTTCTTTATGTACAACGGCGAGGACGGCAAGCCCGCCAGCGAGACCAACCCCGGCGGCCACGTGCTCGTCATCTACGATGACCTGTCCAAGCAGGCTGTGGCCTACCGTCAGATGTCGCTGACGCTGCATCGTCCGCCCGGACGCGAGGCCTATCCTGGCGAC
This sequence comes from uncultured Collinsella sp., assembly GCA_902478765.1. Lineage (GTDB taxonomy): Bacteria > Actinomycetota > Coriobacteriia > Coriobacteriales > Coriobacteriaceae > Collinsella. The sequence continues at coordinate 10,829 of CABSMN010000003.1, read as the reverse complement.
ATCTTCTACCTGCACTCTCGTCTGCTCGAGCGTGCCGTCAAGATGTCCAAGAAGAACGGTTACGGCTCCATGACGGCACTGCCGATCATCGAGACCCAGGACGGCGACGTCTCGGCCTACATTCCGACCAACGTCATTTCCATTACCGATGGTCAGATCTACCTGCAGTCCGAGCTCTTCTTCCAGGGTCAGCGCCCGGCAGTCGACGTGGGTATCTCCGTGTCCCGCGTCGGTGGCGATGCGCAGACCAAGGCCATGAAGCAGGTCGCCGGCAACCTCCGTCTGGACCTCGCTTCCTATCAGGAGCTCGCTGGCTTTACGCAGTTCGGCTCCGACCTCGACGAGGCTACTCAGAAGCAGCTGACCCACGGTGCTCGCATGACCGAGCTCCTGAAGCAGCCGCGTTACAAGCCGTTTGAGGTTGGCGAGCAGATCGTTACGCTGTTCGCTGGCAACGAGGGCTTCCTGGATGACCTGGAGATCGCCGACGTGCTGCCTTTCCGTGCCGAGCTCATCGAGTACATGGACAATGGCTTTGGTTCGCTGCTCGACAAGGTTCGCGCCAAGAAGATCGATGATGACACCAAGGCTGAGCTCTTGCGCGTCATCGGCGACTTCAAGCAGCAGTTCATGGCCAAGCACCATTCGGATGTTTCTGGATCAGAGGAGAACTAAGCCCCATGGCCAACCTTCGCGACATTAAGAAGCGAATCTCTTCGGTTACCACGACCAAGCAGATCACGCGCACGATGGAGATGGTCTCTACGGCCAAGATTCGTCGTGCCCTCGATCGCTCCAAGCAGGCCGAGCCCTATAAGGAGGCGCTGACCGACGTCATGTTGACGGTCGCCGGCGACGCCTCCTGTTCGGGCACCGATCCCATGCTGCAGAAGCATGAGAGCGTCAAGCATGGCCTGATTGTCGTTATTGCCTCGGACCGCGGCCTTGCCGGCGGTTTCAATACGACGGTGGAGCGCACGGCCGAAAAGCTCGCCGCTTCTTGGGCGAACGACGGCATCGAGTGCGAGATCATCGCGTGCGGGCGTAAGCCGGCCACGTATTTCCGTGACCGCGCAAACGTCATCATGCACTTCGAGGGCAACTCCTCTGAGCCCGATTTCAATCAGGCCCGCATGATCTCCTCTCATATCTGCGATGCGTATCGTGCCGGTGAGCTTGACCGTGTCGAGCTTGTCTACCACCACGCCAAGAACCGCGTGGATCAGGAGCTTCGCGTCGAGCATCTGTTGCCGCTCGACCCCGAGATGATCGCTATGGCCCACGGTCCGCGTAAGAACGAGACCGACGCCCCTAAGCGCATCTCGTCCACGTTCGAGTTCGTGCCCTCTCCCGAGCATGTTCTCGGCAAGCTTGTGCCGTCTTATATCCTGACGGTCATCTACCAGGCCCTGATCGATTCGGCGGCTGCCGAGCAGGGTGCACGCCGCAAGGCCATGCACTCCGCGACGGAAAACGCCACCGCGATCATCTCGACCCTTACCCGCACGTATAGTCGCGTGCGCCAGGCTTCGATCACGACCGAGATTAACGAGATCGTCGGCGGAGCCTCAGCATTGGAGGAACAGTAATGGCTAATAACACCGTAAAGCTTGCGGTCGAGGAAGCCACCAAGAAGACGACTGCCGGTGATGGTCGCATCGTGCGAATCATCGGCCCTGTCGTCGACGTCAAGTTTGACGGCGCGGTGCCCCCGATCTACAACGCGCTCACGGTCGAGGCCGAGACCCCGATCGGTCATCTGAGCACGATCCTCGAGGTCGAGAGCCAGCTTCCGGGCGGCGTCGTCCGCACGGTCGCCATGTCCTCGACCGACGGCCTGCAGCGCGGCCTCATCGCCACCGATACCGGTGAGCCCATGAAGATGCCCGTTGGTCCCAAGACGCTCGGCCGCATTTGGAACGTCATGGGCAAGCCCGTCGACGGCAAGCCCATGCCCGAGGTGGAGGAGTTCTACCCCATCCACCATGCAGCGCCCCGTTTCGACGAGCTCACCACCAAGACCGAGATCTTCGAGACCGGCATCAAGGCCGTCGACCTGCTCGAGCCCTACATCCGCGGCGGCAAGACAGGTCTGTTCGGCGGCGCCGGCGTCGGCAAGACCGTTCTGATCCAGGAGCTCATCAACAACCTCGCCCAGGAGCACGGCGGCACCTCGGTGTTCACCGGCGTCGGCGAGCGTACCCGCGAGGGCACCGACCTGTTCCTCGAGATGAGCGAGTCTGGCGTTATCGACAAGACCTGCTTGGTCTATGGTCAGATGAACGAGCCGCCCGGAGCGCGTCTGCGCATCGGTCTGGCCGGCCTTACCACCGCTGAGTACTTCCGCGATCGCGGCCAGGACGTTCTGCTGTTCATCGACAACATCTTCCGCTTCTCTCAGGCAGGTTCCGAGGTTTCCGCACTGCTGGGCCGTATGCCGTCCGCCGTTGGTTACCAGCCCACGCTGGCAACCGAGATGGGCGACCTCCAGGAGCGCATTACCTCGACCAAGACGGGCTCCATTACCTCCGTCCAGGCTGTCTACGTCCCCGCAGACGACCTGACCGACCCGGCGCCTGCCACGACGTTTACGCACCTCGATGCCACCACGGTTCTTTCGCGTAGCATTTCGTCGCTCGGCCTGTTCCCGGCTATCGACCCGCTTGCGTCTTCCTCCGACGCTCTCGATCCCTCGATCGTTGGCGAGGAGCACTACCGTGTCGCCGTCAAGGTCCAGGAGCTCCTGCAGGAGTACTCCGACCTTCAGGACATCATCGCCATTCTGGGTATGGACGAGCTGTCCGAGGAGCAGCGCCTTACGGTCAACCGTGCCCGTAAGATTCAGCAGTTCCTCTCGCAGTCCTTCCACGTCGCCGAGAAGTTCACCGGCAACCCCGGTGTCTACGTCCGCGTCGAGGATACCGTCCGCTCTTTCGCCGAGATTGTCGACGGCAAGGCCGATGACCTGCCTGAGCAGGCTTTCCGCTATGCTTCCACGATTGAGGACGTGCGCGAGCGCGCCCGCAAGATGGGGGAGAAGTAGGTTATGCGTATCCGCATCGTGTGCCCCGTGAGCTGCGCCTATGAGGGCGACGCTGCGTTTGTGTCGATTCCGTCCACGGATGGCGAGTTTGGCGTTCTGCCTGCTCACTCCAGCGAGATCTGCACGATCGACCGCGGTTACGTTCGCGTTTCCGATAAGGCCATGGGCACTGTCGACCACACGTTTGCCGTGGCCGGCGGCTATGCCCAGGTTGCGGACGATGTCGTGACCGTTCTCGCCGAGCGCGCTTGCGATTTGGCGACCGTCGATGCCGACAAGCTTAAAGCTGATATTCAAGGTTTTGAAGAGAAGCTGGGTAATTTGTCGGAGGATGATGCACGCCGCGCCTACCTCTATAATGAAATCGCATGGTGTAAGCTCAAGCTTGCCCAATAGTCAAACGATTTAGCGTTCGACCATTTGCGAACACATCATGCCCGGGATGGCCCAGCCACCCCGGGCATGCTTTTTGAAAGGGTAGACCTTGGATATTATCCGCGTTGAGGGTGGCCACGCCATCGGAGGCTCCGTGCCCGTTTCGGGCGCCAAGAACTCCGCGCTCAAACTCATGGCGGCAACGCTTCTGGCGCCGGGCAAGACGACGCTGCAGAACGTGCCCGATATTTCCGATGTCCACGTGATGGGCAAGGTGCTCAAAGGCATGGGCGCTACGATCGATGTTCTCGACGAGCACACGCTCGAGATTGATACCTCTCAGGTCGATTCTTGGGAGGCCCCCTACGAGCTCGTTGCCAAGATGCGCGCTTCCACCGCCGTCATGGGACCCCTGCTGGGCCGCTTCCATCGCGCCAAAATTGCCATGCCGGGCGGCTGCAACTTGGGTGCTCGCAAGATCGATATGCACATTCTTGGTCTTGAGGCCCTGGGCGTTGAGTTCGATACCGCCCACGGTTACATCAACGCTAATGCGCCCCAAGGTCTGCGCGGTACCACCGTCACGCTCGAGTTCGCCAGCGTCGGTGCGACCGAGAACCTCATCATGGCCTCTGTGCGCGCACAGGGCACCACGGTTATCGATAATGCCGCCCGCGAGCCCGAGATCGTCGATCTCGCTAACATGCTCAACGAGATGGGCGCCAAGATTGTCGGCGCCGGTACGCCCGTCGTGACTATCGAAGGCGTGGAAGAGCTCCATCCCGTTACCCATCGCGTGGTGGGCGACCGCATCGAGGCCGGTACCTTTATCGTTGCCGGTGCGTTGATGGCCGACGATCGCGGTGTCGACGTCACGGGTTTTTGCCCCATTCACTTGGGCATGGTGCTCAAGAAGATGGAGCTCATGGGTATCGACTGCGAGCGCGTCGAAGATGGCGTCCATGTGAACCGTGCCGAGCGTATCAAGCCGGTCGACATCCAGACGCTTCCGTTCCCCGGTTTCCCGACCGACATGCAGGCGCAGATTATGGTGCTCTCCGCCCTTGCCGACGGCAGTTCCGTTATTACCGAAAACATCTTCGAGAATCGCTTTATGTTTGCCTCTGAGCTGGTGCGCATGGGTGCCGACATTCGTATCGAGAGCCATCATGCCATGATTCATGGCGTCAAGGGCTTCTCGGGTGCACAGGTTACCTCGCCCGATCTGCGTGGCGGAGCGGCCCTCGTCGTAGCGGGCTTGATCGCCGACGGGACGACCGAGGTTTCGGCCATCCATCACATCAAGCGCGGCTACGAGCAGTTTGTCGAAAAGCTGCAGGCGCTCGGCGCGCATGTCGAGCATGCTACCGTCCCCGATCCCGTCATCTACTAATACAGGTTGCCTATGTTTAATAAAAAGCCCCTCGCGGATACCACCGCCCGAAGACCCTCAACTGGTGCGCAGGCCAAGATCTACAGTCGCGATAACGTGGCTCGCTATTCCGAGCGCGCTCGTCAACGTCGTCGTAGCCACACGATTCGTCACGTCGCGCTCATTGTCGTGCTTGGCGTGCTGCTGAGTGCCACTACCGCTGCCGGCCTGTGGTTTGCCACCATTATGGGCAAGCTCGGCGATTCTAATGTCATTACCGACAATCTGCGTCGGGTTCTGGTTGACACCGATGAGGCAAAGGATCCGTTCTACGTGCTGCTTCTTGGCACCGACGGCCGTCCGGGCGAGGATACGTATCGTGCCGACTCGATTATCCTGGCACGCATCGACCCCACGCAAAAGCAGGCGACGCTCATTTCCGTTCCGCGCGACACCAAGGTCGAGTACAAGGGCGAGACCATGAAGATCAACGCCTGCCATACCGTTGGCGGCGCCGAGGCCATGGTCGAGGCGGTCAACGAGCTGTGCGGTGTTCAGATTTCCCACTATGCCGAGGTCAGCTTCGACGGTATGCAGGCGCTGATTGATTCGGTTGGCGGTATCGACATTAACGCAACCGATGATGTTGACGACCCCGAGCACCTGGATATTAAGATTACCGCTGGTCAGCAGCATATGGACGGCGCCACCGCCCTTACCTATGCCCGCTGCCGCTACACCTATGCCGACGGCGACTACACGCGCATGCGCCACCAGCGTCAGGTGCTCGGCGCCCTTGCCAACCAGATTCTCAATAACTTCGATGCCACGAAGATCTTTGGCCTGGTTAATTCGCTGTCCGATATGCTCGTAACCGATATGAGCGTTCAGGATATCGTGGCTACGGTCAACGCCATGCGCGGTATGGATGTCGACGGCATCTACTCGGCCAACCTGCCCTCGTACGCCGACGACAGCACCATGATCGACGGTGTGAGCTACGTCTTTGTCTACGAGGACGAGCTCAAGGAAATGATGGAGCGCGTCGATGCCGGCAAGGATCCCAAGGGTCCCAACACCATGGGTCTTTCCGACGGTTCCAGCTCTACGATCGGCGACCTGAACAACAACACGTCTGACGACTACGCAAACGGTACCGCAACCTCATCGGTCAGCTCTGACGATTCCGATGACTCAAGCGATTCGAGCGATTCGGACTACTACGAAGAGCCCACCGGCGACGGCAACGGCTACGAAGCCAATTATTAGGGTTACGCGGTTTTACCAAACCGCGTAACCGCTTGACGCTGCAAACCCGCCAGAGCGGCAATCTGCCTTTCAACTTCGGCGGCATGATCAAAAAAGTTACGGCGTTTTACCAAACGCCGTAACGGCTCGACGCTGCGCGCCGCCCAAGGTGACAATTTGTCATTCAAAAGGCAGGGCATGACCAGAAGGTCAATGCCCTGCCTTTTTCATGCCAACTTGTTCGCCTTGGACGTCGCTCGCTGACGTTGGCTCAACCTGCGGTGCTGACTACTCCCCTTGCCACCAAAAACCGCCCCGTTCTCGGTTTTGAGGACGGGGCGGTTTTGCGTACCTAGATTGTTCGAGTTCCTTATGCAAAGCGGGCGACGAGCTCCTGGAGCACGTCGGTCATCTTGACGAGCGAACTGACCGGGACGAACTCGTTGACGCCGTGGTAGCAATAGCCGCCGGTGGAAAGGTTGGGGCAGGGCAGACCGCGGAACGACAGCTGCGCGCCGTCGGTGCCGCCGCGAATCGGCAGCACTTGGGGCTCAACGCCGCAGGCAAGGTAGGCTTCCTTGGCAACATCAATAAGCTCGGGATAGTCACGAACGATCTCGGCCATATTTCGATACTGCTGCTTAATCTCGACCGTCACGCGCTCCTCACCCAGACACTGGTTGAGCATCGAGGCGGCGGCATCAATAAGGTCGAGTTTCTGCTGGAACTTGGCGGCGTCATGGTCGCGGACGATATAGCGCGCTGTGGCGTGATCGACGGTCGCAGATACACCCTCAAGGTGATAAAAGCCCTCGTAGCCTTCCGTATACTCCGGGCGCTGCACGTAGGGGAGCAACGCGTTGAAGTCGCAGAACAGATTGCCTGCGTTGACCATACGACCCTTAGCGTCGCCCGGGTGGATGGACTGGCCCTCAAAGCGGACGGTCGCCTCGGCGGCGTTAAAGCACTCCCACTCCAGCTCGCCGATGGGGCCGCCGTCGACCGTGTAGGCGTACTTGCAGCCAAAGGTATCGATATCCAACAGCTCGGCTCCGTGGCCGATCTCCTCGTCAGGGCAGAAGCAAATGCCGAGTGCGGGATGGGGCAGAGAAGGGTCCTGAGCGATACGCGCGACAAGCGACATGATCTCGGCGACGCCTGCCTTGTCGTCTGCGCCCAGCAGCGTGGTGCCGTCGCTGCAGACCAGGTCCTCACCCGCGAGGTCATTCAGGGCGGGAAGCTTGGCGGTACTCATGGCAACGGGTTTACCGTCAACCGTGCCGCAGACCAGGTCGCCGCCTTCGTAGTGCACGATGTGCGGCTTCACGCCGGCGCCCGGTGCAACTTCGGTGGTGTCGAGATGGGCGATCAGGCCCAGGGCGGGCTTGTCCTCAGCGCCCGCACTTGCGGGGATATGCGCGCAGACATAGGCGTGCTCGGTCACGTGGGCATCTTCCGCACCAAGCTCGCGCAGCTCTTCAGCCAGCACGTTGGCAAGGTCAAACTGAACGGCGCTCGAGGGTACCTGGTCGCAGTTTGCATCCTCGGACTGCGTGTTGATCTGGACGTAGCGCAAAAAGCGCTCGAGGACATCGGGGCTTGTGGTGGTGTTTTCCATAAAGACCGCTCCAATCTTGGTCGTCGTGTGCAACAAGAACTCTAGCACGGTATGCCACGGCATACCACGACGCTTGGATGGGGTAGAATCAGCCATTGAATGCAGAAGGGACGGAAGATCATGGATACGACAAATAGCTCGCGCGAACTACATCTGACGGTGGCGAACGAAGACTACTTGGAGTGCATGGTTCGCATTGAAAGCGAAGAGGGGGAAACCAACGGCGTACGATCGGTCGACATCGCGCAGCGCCTTGGCGTCTCCAAGGCATCGGTCAATAAAGCGGTTTCGGCGCTCAAGGCATCCGAGCTTGTCGAGCAATCGCACTACGGCAAGGTGATCCTGACCGATCGCGGCCGCGAGGTTGGCACGGCTATCTGGTACCGTCATCGCCTCATCCGCACGTTTTTGGTTCAGGAGCTCGGTGTCGAATTTGAGCGAGCCGATTCCGAGGCCTGCATGATGGAGCATGCGCTATCCGAGGACACGATGAGCCGCTGGCTCGCCTATCTCGAAAAGCAGGGAATCAGCGTCGAGGAATAGCGGGATATATATGGATACGAGTTATTACAACCGCTTTGGTGCCGAGGAACTTACGCGCCGCTTGTCGAGCGAGACCTTGTTGGCGCAGGGCCCCATGGGCAGTGTTCTGTTGAGTGAGTACGATGCCGCCGACATTCCACCGGCGTTTTGGAATCTGGCAGAGCCGCAGACCGTTTCTCGTATTCATCGCTTGTATGTTGCCGCCGGCGCGCAGGTGCTCATTACCAACACCTTTCAGGCATCGAGCTATGCCCTCAAGCACGACCAGATTTCGCCGTCCGTGGCGGAGGTCAATCGCGGGGCCGTCGACGATGCCCGCCAGGCGCACCCTCAGCTGCTGCTGGGCTCGATGGGCCCGATCGGTATTGAGTGGTTTGCCGAGGACTCTGCCGAGTATCGTGAAATCCGAGGCATTGCGCGCGAACAGGCGCACGCCTTGCTCAATGCCGGCGTTGACGGTCTGCTGATCGAGACGGTGACATCTATCCGTAATTTGCAGCCCATGCTTGCCGGCGCTCGAGATGTCGCCGACGGCATGCCTGTTCTGGTGAGTTTTGTCGTTGACGATAAAGGCGACCTGTTGGGCGATGGCCTCAACATCGAGGCAGCCGTTTTGTACGCCGAAAAACACGGCGCAAACTCGGTTGGTGTTAATTGCTGTTCGCTTGCGGCCGCGAACGCGGCGGTGCCCAGGATGGTTGCATCGGCGACTACTCCCGTCACGGTGCGTCCCAACGTAGGCGATCCGGTCCAGACTCAGGATGGCCCCGTATGGCACGAGAACCCCGAAGCTTTCGCGCGCGCATGCATTGAATGGAGACATGCCGGTGCCGCAATGGTGGGCAGTTGCTGTGGAACCACGGCAATCACTACGGCAGCGATGGCCGAGGCGCTCGATATATAAAGGGCAAAACCGCTCCATACGGGGCGGTTTTTTTATTGCTTGCATGTCTTCGGCAGCATTTGCCCAAATGGTGAATGCTGGTGCCGGCAGGTTGCCGAGTGCATGTTGCGGGTATACCCCATGCGTACCATGATCCAAACACTGTGAGGTGTCTGCGCGTGTGCGCGATAATTCATTTTGGAACTGACGGTTGGCGCGCTCGCGTCGATGAGGACTTCACTGCCGATAACGTTGCCCGTATCGCCGATGCCGTCGGCGAGTTGTGGCAAAAGACCAATCCGGGCAAAACGGTATATATAGGGTTCGACACTCGGCCCCTGGCGCGCGAGTTCGCTGAGCTTGCGGCGGGCGTGCTGGCAGCGCACGGGCTGGACGCCGTGCTTGCTTCGCGACCTGTTCCGACCCCTGCCCTTACGTGGGCGGCGGCTTATGACGGTGAGGCGTGCGGCGCGCTCATGGTGACGGGGTCCCATCATCCGCAGGGTTATCTGTGCCTCAAGATTCGCATGGGTGACGGCTCGACCGCCAACCAGGATGTCATCGAAGAGCTCGAAGAGACCATGGCTCCCGAGCCAATGGGGATCGAGGGGCAATATCGCACCGCGGATATCATTCCTGACTATATGCAGGCGGTGGCATCGTTTGTCGATGCCGAAGCCATCCGCGCCGCGCACCTGCGCGTGGTTATCGATCCCATGGGCGGTGCAGCCCAGGGCTATCTAGCCGACTTGCTGCGCGAGCTTGGCGTCGAGGCGCACGAGATTCATGCCGGGCAGGCGTCTGACCAAGAAGATATCTGCCCCGACCCCGTTGAGCCGTGGGTGGACGCTTGCGAGCGCACGGTTATCGAGGACGGAGCTTGCGCTGGCCTGGTGACCGACGGCGACGCCGACCGCATCGGCGCGGTTGACGAGCGCGGCAGATATATACATCCGCATCAGATCATGGCGCTCGTTTTGGGCGACTTGGTTCAATTTCGTAATTTGGAGGGGCGCGTCGTCGTCAATCTTTCATGCTCGACGCTCGTGCGTCGCATTGCCGAGGCGCTTGGCTGCCGCGTGACCGTCAAACCAGTCGGTTTCAAATATATAGCGGCAGAGATGAAGAAGGGCGGCGTCCTCATAGGCGGTGAAGAAGCCGGTGGTATCGGCATCGCCGCGCATATGCCCGAGCGCGATGGAATCCTCGCCTGTCTGATTCTGTGTGAGCTTATGGCAAAGACGGACGCGCCTTTGGGCGTTCTGGTCGACCAACTCGAGGATAGTTTTGGTAAGACGAGTTACGGTCGACGGGATTTGCGCCTTGAGGCCGAAGATGCCGAAACGTTACGAACCCTGCTGCCGGGCGTAAACCCCAAGTCGATTTGTGGCAAGGTGCCGCAAAACGTTAGTCATATGGACGGCTTGCGTCTGTCATTTGAGGATGACACGTGGCTGCTGGTCCGTCCTAGCGGGACCGAACCAGTGGTGCGCGTCTACGCCGAGGGGTTCTCGGTGGAAGAACGCGATGAGTTGCTCGATGCTGGCTGTGCTTTAGCTAGGGGGACGTATCCGTTTTAACCATGAGACTGCCTTATATAAAGAGATGCTCGGCGAGCGGTAGTTAACGGCTGGCAAACGTTAGTCGGATCACAAGATGTGTAGGAAATGTGTACGCCCAGATTCCCGCCCACGGGGCCCCTCCGGTCTGGCAATATATCTCCTTGCCGCGCGGCCCGGTGGAACCG
>CABSMN010000002.1 GCA_902478765.1 uncultured Collinsella sp. | reverse complement strand
AGCGTAGTCTCGTGGGCTCGGAGATGTGTATAAGAGACAGCGTCGCGGGGTACACGGTGTTGTCGACACGCGGATAGCTGATGAGGCCCGCCATGTAGAGGGACTCGGCGATGCGCATCGTACGCGCAGGCGAGATGCCCTCGGCCGCGGCGGCAGCCTGCAGCGAGGTCGTCGCAAACGGCGTGGGCGGCTGCTGCTTGCGGGAGCGCTTGGTCACCGCGGCGACGGTTGCCGTCGTAGCGCCGTCGACGTGGCCGTACGCCGTCTCGGCAGCATCTTTATCGGTAAAACGTGCCGTCTTGTGCGCAATCTTAAAGCGGTCATCCTCGGCAGCACCCTGAGCGGCACCCATGCCGCGAATCTGCCAATAGTCCTCGGGCACAAACGCCATGCGCTCGCGCTCGCGCTCGACCACCAGGGCAAGCGTCGGCGTCTGCACGCGGCCGGCGGAGCGCACGTTGCCAAAGCCGCCAAACTTGGCGAGCGTCAGGTAGCGCGTGAGCACCGCACCCCAAATGAGGTCGATGTGCTGGCGGCTCTCGCCGGCGTCGGCCAGATTCTGGTCGAGCGAGACAAGATTATCGAAGGCCTGCGTAATCTCGGCCTTGGTAAACGAAGAATACTGAGCGCGGGCGACCGGCAAGTCCGGCGCGACCTCGCGCACCTTGTTGAGGGCGTCCGAGCCGATCAGCTCACCCTCGCGATCGAAGTCCGTGGCGATGATGACGCTGTCGGACTTCTTGGCAAGGTTCTTGAGCGAACGAATGAGTTCTTTCTCGGCCGGCAGCTTAATGACGGGCGCCCAGGTGAGATAGGGCAGGCTCTCGAGCTTCCAGCCCTTGATGGAAATGCCGTCGGCAAGAAACGGCTTGCGCTTGGTGTCGTAGGGCGGACGAGCCAGGCCATCGGGCATGTCGGCCGGCAGCATCTCACCGTCCTCCGTGACCGAATACCAGCCCAGCTTTTTATCGAACAGCACGCTGTCGCAAAAATCGGGCGCAAGGATGTGACCGGCAAGGCCGATCGTCACGCACTCCTCGCCCTTCCACTCAAAACGGTAGATGGCGGTGTTGTACACCTTGTCCTTTTTGGGCTTGCCCGTGGACAGACGCTCGGCGATCTGACGCGCGGCGTCGTTTTTCTCGGCGATGATGAGCTTCAAAAGAGGCTCCTATCTCGTATCTCTGCGGCTACGCCCGCCCGTATGGCGGCCGACTTACGCCCTTGCTTGCTCAATCTGCCCGATGAGCCAATCGCACCAGGCATCCATGCCCTCGCCCTTGCGCGCGCTCACGGCAAACCGCGGCGCTTGCGGATTGAGGTCATCGAGTGTCTTAGTATACCTATCCATGTCAAAATCGAAAGCCGGAGCCACGTCGACCTTGTTGAGCAGCTGCGCGCCGGCGTGTTGGAAGATGCCCGGGTACTTGATGGGCTTGTCGTCGCCCTCGGGCACCGAGAGAATCATGATGGACAGGTTCTCGCCCAGGTCAAAGTCGACCGGGCAGACCAGGTTACCCACGTTTTCGATAAAGATGACGTCGATGTTCTCCAGACCGACGGCCTGGTCGAAGGCGTCGACGGCCTCCATGATCATGTTGCCCTCGAGGTGGCACAGACCGCCCGTGTTGATCTGGATGGCGGGCATGCCGGCTTCCTTCATGGTGATGGCGTCGACATCCGAGGCGATATCGCCCTCGATGACGGCACAGCGTAGGCCGGCCTTGTCACGCAGGCGCTCGTTGGTGCCCAGAATCGTGGTGGTCTTACCCGAGCCGGGGCTCGACAGCACATTGATCACGTAGGTGCCTGCCTCATTAAATCGCTGACGCAGCTGATCTGCCAGGCGCTCGTTGCGCGACAGGATCGGCGACGCGATATCAATCGTTTTCTCGGCCATACTTAGCGCTCCTTACTTTGGCCCCTTTATACCCCATCATTAGATGGCTAGCGGGCTAATCGTCGGGGGTTTCGATTTCGATACTTGCGATATCGAGCTCGCGGCCGTGCAGCAGGCGCACGTTGGCGCCGCCACACTGGGGGCAGCGACAATGGAAACGGTCGTGCTCAAAGACCTCGCCGCAGTCCAGGCACTCGCTTTGTGGATGGACCTCCTCCACGGCAAGCTCGCAGCCGCGCGTGAGCGGGTCCTCATCGCGAAACGTCTCCCACGCAAAGTCGAGTGCCTCGCGCACGACCTCGGTCATATCCCCGATACGAAGCGTTACCAAAACGGCGCGCGAGGCCCCCGCCCCACGCGCCGCGCGAATCACTGTATCGAGTATGCCGTTGACAATGCCAACCTCGTGCATACCGATTTACTCCTCGTCGTCCTCGTCGTCCGAGAACAGGTCCAGACGGCTCACGAACAGGCCCTCCTTGCCCTCGCGCGCGGTAATGACCACGCGGGCGACCGCGAGCGAGATCTCGTAGAGCGAAAGTAGAGCACCGTACATAAGGCCCAGAGTGACGGGCGAGCCGTCGGGCGTGATCACAGCCGAGGCCACCAGCAGGCCAACGTATACGTAGCGCCAGGCGCTGCGGAAGGCGGCGTAGGACACGATATGGAAGACGGACAGGTAGAAGATGATGAGCGGCAGCTCAAACGCCACGCCAAAGCCGATCATAAAGAGCAGCTCCATGTTGACGTAGTTCTCCAGGTCGGGCAGCGCCGTGGCGACGGCCGAAGTCTCGCCGATGAGCCACTCAAAGCCCGCCGGGATAATGATGAAGTAGCAGAAGATGGCGCCCAGGAAGAACAGCACCGTCGAGGCGAGCACCGTGGGTACGACCCATTTGCGCTCGTTGGGGCGCAGTGCCGGCAGGAAAAATGCCAGAATCTGCCAGATGATCATGGGCGTGCACATGACCACGGCCATCTTGATGGCCAGCGAGAAGCGCAGGCCAAAACCGCCGAGCGTGGTGGTGATGTAGAACTTACCGTCCGGCACAAACGAGCGGATGGGATCCTCGAGGATATCGAGCACCACGGGCGTGGCAAAGTACAGCACGATGGCGGCGGCAAACACCGACACGACCACGATGGTCAGGCGGCGACGGAGCTCTCCCAGGTGATCGAAGAGCGGCATACGCGCAGGTCCGATAGGCATTACTCATCGCCTCCCTTCGGGGCATCGGCGGCAGCAGTCTCGGCAGCGTCCTCGGCCTCGAGCTCGCGAGCGAGCTGGTCGACGACAGCCTTGCGCTTGCGGGGACGGCGGGCGTAGAGGTCAGCCGTCGTGGGCTCTGCCGGCTCGGGCTCGGGCTCCGGCTCTGCAGCAGGCTCGGGCTCGACGGCATCAGCAGCAGGCTCTGTACCCTCGGCCTCATCAACAGCGCCTTCGCCCTCAGCAGCACCCTCGCTTGCGGCCTTCTCGGCGGCAAGGCGGGCACGGCGCTCGGCAAAGGTCTCCTTCTTGGCGGGCGCTGCCGTCTCGGCGGCATCCTCGTCCGCATCGGAATCGTCGTCGGTCGCAGCAGCCTTCTTGGGCTTGACCGGGGCCGACGCGGCCTCGCTCACCGGATCGATAATCTCGGACTGAACAACAGCCGTCATCTTTTCCTGCGTCTCGCGGAACTGACGGATGGCACGGCCGATCGTGCGGCCCATCTGCGGGAGCTTATCCGGGCCAAACAGCAAAAAGCCGAAGACCACGATGATCGCGAGCTCACCCTCTCCAATACCAAACACACATACCTCCAAGGCTCGATGTGAGTCGAGCCCGCACCGCGCCATTCGGCCGGAACTCGTCTATTCATTCGGTCAAGTATAGCGCCCGGACGCCAAAACGTCCGAGCGCATCACAAACATATGCCAAACGGCATGCCCTTTTGGGGGCAAAGATTATGCAGCGGTGATCGAAATCTCCTGGTCGACACCCAACAGCTGAACCACGCGCATCACCGGGGGCTGCACATTGGTGCAGCTAAAGCGCTTGCCGTGGTCGACCGCGTGGTGCGCGGCGCCCACGAGCACGCCAATGCCCGTCGAATCGATGTAGCTCACCTGGGCAAAATCGAGCTCAACGGCCTCAGTGGGCTGCTCGAGCGCCAGGTCGATGGCATTGCGCAGGCTATCGGCGTTAGAGATATCGATCTCGCCGGTTACCTTAATGGTGTAGAGCTCTGGCGTGGGGTTGGTGGAAATACCCAAATCCATGTATACGCTCCTTTGTGTATCGAAAGTGCGGATAGTACGGGAAGCCGCGCGTTAGGCGCGCTCGGCGCGCGCAAGCTCGGCAGCGACAAGCTTCACAGCCAGCACCAGCACATCGAGCGCGGCCTCCAGGTCCTCGACCGTGGGATAGCTCGGCGCGATGCGGATGTTGGTGTCGCGCGGGTCCTTGCCATAAGGCCAGGTGGCACCAGCCGGCGTGAGCTTGACGCCCAGGTCAGCACAAAGCGCAGCGACCTTTTGGGCCGAGCCCTCGGGACCATCAAAGCTCACAAAGTAGCCGCCGCGGGGATGCGTCCAAGTGGCGCAACCCGTATCGCCCAGGCCCTCGGTGAGCTTGCGCTCAACGGCCTCAAAGCGCGGGCGCAAGAACTCGGCGTGCTTTTTCATGTGCTCCCTGACCGCCTCGATGGTGGGAAGGAAACGCACGTGGCGCAGCTGGTTGAGCTTGTCGGCGCTGATAAGGCCTGCCTTCAGGCGCTTGGAGAACTCGGCGATGACCGCGGGGCTCGCACCGATAAAGCCGATACCGGCGCCCGGGAAGGTGATCTTGGACGTCGAGGCGAAGGCCACCACGCGATCCTCGGTGCCCGCCGCGCGGGCAAGATCAAAGATGTTGGCGAGCTCGTCGGTCTCGTCGTACAGGTCGTGCACGCAGTAGGCGTTGTCCCAGAAGATGCGGAAATCGGGCGCGGCCGTGTGCATCTCGACCAGGCGGCGCACGGTGTCCTCGCTAAAGGTGATACCCGTGGGGTTGGAATACTTGGGCACGCACCAGATGCCCTTGATGGAATCGTCGGCGGCAACGAGACGCTCGATCTCGTCCATATCGGGGCCGTTGTCGGTCATTGCTACGGGGACGTTCTCGATACCCAAGTCGGCGGTAATGCCAAAGTGGCGATCGTAGCCGGGAACCGGGCACAGGAACTTGACCTTCTTGCCGTCGTGCGCTGCCTCGTAAGCCTCCCAAGGATCGCTACCACACGAGCCGCAACGCCAGAACATACCGGCGATATCGTGCTCGATCAGCAAGCTCGACGAACCCAGCACGAGCGTCTGCTCGGCGGGGCAACCCAGGAACTCCCCCGCCAGCTTGCGTGCCGAGGGAATGCCCTCAAAGCAGCCGTAGTTGGAGCAGTCGACATTGCCGTCGTGCAGATCGGCATCGGCATTGAGGATATCGAGCATGGGTCGAGAGATGTCCACCTGGGAGGGCGACGGCTTGCCGCGGGCCATGTCGAGCGCCAGGCCCTTGGCCTTGACCTCGGCGACCTCGGCCTTGAGCGCCTCGATGGCGGCATCGAGTTCGGTGGTTTCCATCTTCTGGTAGATCGTCTGCATGGGTGCGACCTTTCACGAAGCGGTACGTTGCAATTCTTCTAAGTATAGACCGCCACCGTCGCAACGTTATGAAGCCGTGATAGATTAAGTCCATCGCAATGAATTACGAATCGCCGCGCATGCCGGCGTGAAGCGCCCAAGGAGGCACTATGGAGTACGGATCATTCCAGGCCGAGGAATTCGGCGACCTGCAGCGCCTGGTCGACGGACTATTTTACGACCGTCACGCCATCGACCGCCTGGATCTGATCGTACAGGCCGAAATCTTGGACCTGGCGCCCGATCTCATGGAAATCGTGAACCTGCTACCGCCCGGCTATTACGACCGCCAGTCACTTTGCGACCAGCTCAACTCCGCCTTGGCCGCCCACGGCTGGGGCGCCATCTACGGCACCGTGGAATAAACCTAGTCATTGGGGCCTGTGGTCAAAAAATAGCAAATATGAGTACTGTTACTTTTTTAGTAACAGCGATTTTGAATTAAAAAGGCCAGTCTTGGCCTTTTGTGTCCGGTTTTGGAAGGATGCATCGGCATTTTTCGTCCAGCCACGCAATCGTTAATGCACAGACAGAATAGATTTGTACATTATTTTTCGCGCCTAAAATGAAACGCCGTTTGTGACAGTACTCACAAACGGCGTTTTTTGGCCACTGGGGTGTCCGGCAGGTGGCAAGTACCACTCAAAACCGCGTTTTACACGCGCTCGAGCAGGCTCTGGCGTCTGTTTCTACGCGCCTACTCGTTCTTGGGCGCGGGGTGCTTGCAGACCACACTCATGTAGATCATGCCGAGCACGGCAGCGGTGACCGAACCGGCAAGAATGGCAGCCTTGGCAGCAAGAACCTCAAACTGGGCCGTCGGGAAGGCGAGACCGCTGATGAGAATCGACATGGTAAAGCCGATGCCGCCCAGAATGCCCACGCCGGCAATCATGTGCCAGTTGACGTTGCGCGGTAGCTCGCAGGCCTTGAGCTTGACCAAGGCGAACGTCATGCCAAAGATGCCGATCGGCTTGCCCAGCAGCATGCCAAAGTACACGCCGAGCGTCACCGGGTCGGTGAGCAGCGTGCTCATGTCCACGCCCACTAGGCGAACCTGTGCGTTCACGAACGCAAAGATCGGCAGGATCACAAAGTTGACCGGCGTGGAGATCAGACGCTCCATGCGGATGAGCGGCGGGGTCACGCGGTGCATGACGCGCTCGACCTTGGTGGTCGAGACGGTAAAGTCATGCTGGCCCAGGATGTGTGCCTCGTCATCGTAGCGGTCATCGAGCAGCGGCAGGCACTCGCCCAACCAATCGGTGAGGCTATCGAGCTTGACGCCGCACTTGGCCGGGATGGTAAAGGCCAAGATGACGCCGGCGAGCGTAGCGTGCACGCCGCTCTTGAACATGCAGAACCACAGCAGCAGGCCCAGCACCGAGTACGGGGCAAGGCGGTAATGCTGCGTCTTGTTGAGCCACACGAGCGCGCAGGTCACAAGCGCGGCGGCGCCCAACCAAAACGGATTGGGGCTCTGACCGTAGAAGATGGCGATGGCGGCGATGGAGATGAGGTCGTCGGCGATGGCGAGCGTCGAGAAGAACACGCGCACGCCGTTGGGCACGCGATTGCCCAAAAGCGACAGCACGCCCAGCGCAAAGGCAATATCGGTTGCCATGGGAATGGCCCAGCCGTTGTGCGCGCCGGCATGGTTAAAGATCAGATAGATGCAGGCGGGAACGACGACGCCGCCCACGGCCGCCAGCATGGGAAGCATAGCCTGGCGCGGGTTCTTGAGCTCGCCGACCGTCATCTCGTACTTAAGCTCAATGCCCACCAACAAAAAGAAGATCGCCATGAGGAAGTCGTTGACGAAAAGCTCAACGGTGAGACCGGCCGTAAGGTTGCCCAGACCCACATACAGCGGGGTCTCCAAAAAGTGATGGATGGCCTCGTAGGCATCGGTGTTGGCGCAAATGACGGCGGCGATGGCGGCGAAGACCATGACGGCGGCGGAAATCGTGCCGTTCTCGGTGATGCGCTCCCAAATGTCGTGGCGCTCAAAACGCTTGCGCTCACGAACGTTAAACAGCTGCTCGGGTGCTGCCATGGGCGGCTCCTTTCACGGGAAAGCTCCCGTCTTAAAAAAGCACGGCCCGCCCAAGTGGCGGCGCCGCGCTCTAACGTATTACGCTTGCATCTAG
This sequence comes from uncultured Collinsella sp., assembly GCA_902478765.1. GTDB lineage: Bacteria > Actinomycetota > Coriobacteriia > Coriobacteriales > Coriobacteriaceae > Collinsella. The sequence continues at coordinate 20,049 of CABSMN010000002.1, read as the reverse complement.
CCTACCCTGCACGACAAGCGCGCAAGCGTGGCCGAAAAGCGGAACCACAGGTTGAACATTATTTGCTCAACGGCACGGGCACGCCTATCCAAGAGACGACGCGGCGCCGTGCAAAAAAAACGACCGGAGCACGGGGCTTCCGCGATCCGGTCGTGGCGTTTGGTCGACTAAACCTAGCAGGCGGCCATGATGGGGGCAGCGACCTGCTTCTTACGGGAGAGGACGCCCGGCATCCAGACGCCGTCGTGCTCGTCGGCAATGCCCAGGCCCTTCTGAGCAGCCTCGGTCTCGCCCTCGAGCAGGACCTGCGAGCCCTCCTCCATGATGTCGGTGATGCACAGGACGATGCCGTCGGCACCCTTCTCGGCGGCGTAGGCGCGCATGGCCTCGCGGATCTCGTCGATCATGCCGAGCGCGCGGCTCTTGTCGACGGTCTCGTACTGGCCAATGAGCAGCTTCTTGCCAGCGGGCTCGAACATCTTGATGTCGTTGCCGACCATCTCGGCTGCGGTGAAGGAGCCGGACGGACGGGTGAGGAAGACCTCCATGCCAAACTTGACCGGATCGACGCCCACCTGCTCGCCGAGCTTGGCGGCGACGGCGCGGTCGACATCGGTGGTGGTGGGGCTCTTGAGCATGAGCGTGTCGGTCATCATAGCCGAGAGCAGCAGCTTGGCCTGAACGTCGGAAAGTTCAACGCCGAGCACGCCGGCGAGCTTGGTGACGATGGTGCAGCTGGAGCCCCAGGGCAGGCAGATGTAGTGCAGCGGGCCGGCGGTCTCGAAGTCGCCGATGCGGTGATGATCGACGACACCAAAGACCGTGGCGTCCTTAAGACCGGCAACGGACTGGGCGGACTCGTTGTGGTCGGTGAGGACGACGAGCTGACCGGCCTCGACGGACTCAATCACGCGGGGCTCGGCGATGCCGGCGTCGGCAAGCAGCTTGGCGGACTCTGCCGGAAGCTGACCAAGGGTGCAGGCCTCGTAGGTGTTGCCGGCATACTCAACCTGGTTGAGCAGCTGGGACAGGACGACGGCGCTCATGATGGCGTCGTTATCGGGGTTCTGGTGACCAAAGACAAGAACGTTTGCCATGGATATCCTCCACTTGATATGTGTACTTGGACGTAGCTATGGTAGCACGCCGATGCCGAGCCTTCGCAGACGGAAGGGGCACGGCATATTTTGGGGCAGGCACGGGGGACAGGTTACATTGCACCAGCTATTTGCCGGCGGCGCGCAGGGCTACGTAAGCGGCACCGATGATGCCGGCGTCGTTGCCGAGCGAGGCGACCTTAATGGGCGTCTCGCGCGAAGCAGAAAGCGCGTACTGCTTAAAGTGCTCGCGGACCTTGTCGAGGTAGACATCGGCCGAAGCGGATGCGCCGCCACCAATCAGGAACATCTCGGGGTCGACCACGTTGGCAATGAGCGCCAGGGCGCGGCCGAGATAGTCGGCCATGGTGTCAGCTGCGGCAAGCGCGAGCTTGTCGCCCTCGCGGCAGGCCTGGAACACGTCCTTGGAATCGGAGGGGCCGGTGAGCTCGATGGGCTCGACACCCGCCTTCTTGCACTCGGCAAGGTAGTTGCTCACCACGCCGGTGGCGCTGGAATACTGCTCCAGATGGCCATGGCCGCCACAGCCGCAGGTGCGCTCCTCAGCCGGGTTCAGGCACATGTGGCCAATCTCGCCGCCGGCGCCCACAACGCCCGACACCACGTCGCCGTTAACGATGACGCCGCCGCCCACGCCGGTACCAATGGTGACCATCACCACGTTCTGTACGCCCTTGGCGGAACCGAGCCAAGCCTCGCCCATGGCAGCGGCGTTGGCATCGTTCTCGTATTTAACAACCGCGTCGGGGCAGTGCTCCTGAATGGCGACTCTTAGCTCGGGCAGGTTAATGGCAATGTTGGCCTTGACCTTGGCATCGCCCGATGCCGGGATGGGGCACGGAACTGCCAGGCCAATGCCCGCCACAAAGGCGCGCGGAATCTGGGCCTTGGCGACCACCTGGTCGATAGCCTCGGTCACCGCGGCAAAGCCCGCAGCGTCAACGATGGGCGGCGTGGGTACGCTTGCCTTGGCCAGCAGGTTACCGTCCTCGTCGAACAGGCCCTCCTTAACCGAAGTGCCGCCGACATCGATGCCGATGTAATACTGCTTAGGTTCCATGGGAGCCCACCTTTCGAGGATTGGGTCCGCAGCATAGAATCGCGGACACGCACATTGCCTGTATGGTACCGCTCGCGCATACAAAACGCGCCGCCAAGCTTGCACATTTTTAGTAAGTGTTTAAACAACTTTCGTATAAAAAACGGCCCGCGCGCGTTCATCATCCGCGCACGGGCCGTTCCGGGGCGTTATCCCTCCATCGCAGCAATGGCTTGATCAAGGATCTTAGGCGCATTCATGCGACCAAAATCGAGCATGTCGAGCATCACGAGTTTCACGCCCGCGCGCTCCAGATCGCCCTCGATATTCACGCGCGCATACGCTACCTGCGGGGCAAGCAGCAGAACGCCCACGCCGTCCAGATGATCTGATGCCTCGCTCACCGGCAGCGCCTCGATATCGATCTTCAAACCGCGGCCCTCTGCCTCGTGCTGCATCTTTTGCACCAGCAGGCTCGTCGACATGCCGCCGCCGCAACAAAGCAAAATGTTCTTCATAGCTATCTCCTAGTCCATATCCGTCTTTGCCAGCAGTTCGGTGAGCGCGGGACGCACAATCCCCGTCAGCGCGCGATAGCCCTCATCGTTGATATGAAGGCCGTCGCCCTCTCGGTACAATTCCTCGCGCTGACGCCCATCCTCGTCAAAAAACGCAGGCGTCACGTCAACAAAAGCCACCCGTTCATCGCGAATCATATCGCGACACTGCGGTAAAACCCGACCCAGCAGGTCGTTAGAGCGCAGCACATTCTTGCCGCTCGCCCTGCCTTCCAGGCGCTCGATGCAGGGCGTGGGCGAGCACACAAGCACGCGGCATGCCGGCAGACAGCCCAAAATCATTTCCACGATCTCGCGAATGTTGAAGGCTATGTCTTTGGGCGAGCCCATGAGGGTATTGCCCATGTCGTTGGTGCCCACCATAATTACCACGGCGCGCGGGCGATACTTGACCACGCCCTCGTCGACCATCCGCAAAAGCTCCTGAGAGGTGCCGCCGCCGATGCCACAGTTATAGGCGCCAATACCGGGATACCAGCGCTCTACATCGCAAAACTCCGTCAGCGAATCGCCAAAGAACACCACGCCACCCGGCTTAGCGTTCTGGTTCGCGCGTACGATTGCAAGCATGCGCTCGAGCTGAAACTCGCGCATCTGGTAATAACGCGGGTTGTACTCCATTCCCCGTCTCACTATCGACCTCCCCTATATCTGAATCTTGATAGAAAAATGGCGCCGGGAGGCGGAGACTCCCGGCGCCCGTCAAAGGGACTGTGTTGTCTGTTGGACCGCACGGTCCGTCGCGGCGATAACGCCGACTAGGCCTGAAGTGCCTGCAGCTGCTTGTGAACCTCGATGAGCTCCGTCGCCATGACGCGCATGGTCTCGGTGCCGGCCATCTGGTCCTCGGCATGCAGCAGAATCAACGGGGCCTCGCCGTTACGCTCGCCGTTGGCCTCCTTCTTCAGAAGCCCCATGTGAACATCGTGGCCACCGTTATAGGCCTCGTCGCCCTGTTTGATAAGCTCCTCGGCGGCGTCAAAATCGCCCTCCTTGGCCTTTTGCACGGCATTGATGTACATGCTCTTGGCGGTACCGACGTAGCTGATGATCTCAAAGCAGGTCATCTGCAGTTCGTTCATATCGTCCATGCGGAGCACCTAGCCCATCACGCTGACGCAGTGGTCAATGATGCCGGCAGCGTTCATGCGGCCGTAGTCGACCATGTTGATGACCTCGACCGGGAAGCGGCCGGCGGCCTCCTTCTCAAAATCGCCCTTGGTGTAGCCGATCTGCGGACCAAGCAGCAACATGTCGCACTCGTCCAGGTGATCGTGGGCCTCGTTCATGGGACGAGCCTCGACCTCAATATCCAGACCACGGTTTGCAACCTCGGCCTGCATCTTCTGGACCAGCAGGCTCGTGGACATACCGGCATTGCAGCAGAGCATGATCTTCTTCATGGTTTCCTCCTTATAACTGCGCGGCGCGCAGACGACGACTGGTTTTATTCCTTGCGGCTATTGTGCCCTCTTTCTGTGCCCTTACGCAAAAGAGAGGTGCGGGCACTGGCACCGCGTACCGGCGCCCGCAACGGTGAAAGGGACGAACGTTAGGCGTTCTACTCGGCGAGAGCCTCCTGCTTGGCGATTGCCTTCTCGGAAATCTTCATAAAGGGCAGGTAGACGGCCATGCCAATGACGATCTCGAGAGCCTGCCACACGCCGGCGCGCCAGTCAAAGCCCGTAGCGAGCAGGGCATTGATGACGGGAGGCATAGTCCAGGGCACCTGGGCGATGCAGGGGCTGATGATGCCTGCGCAGGTAAGGCCATAGGTAATGCCGATGAACAGGTCGGGAAGAAGAACGAACGGGATCATGAGCGGCAGGTTGTACACGATGGGGTAACCGTAGATAACCGGCTCGTTGATGTTGAACAGACCAGGCAGGATAGCCATCTTGGAAACGGTCTCGGAAGCCTTGTTCTTGGAGAACAGGAGCGTGTCGAGCAGGAGCATGAGGGTGCAGCCCGAGCCGCCGATGAGGGCGAAGCTGTTAACGATCTGCATGTTCATGTAGTGATCGGGCTGGATGGTGCCACCGGCGGCAAAGGTAGCCATGTTGTCGACGATGAGCATGGTCAGGATCGGCTCGACGGTAGCGCCAGAGATGGTGGACTGGTGAATACCGACGCAGAACAGCAGGTTAGCAAGGGTGTAGATGAGGATAACAGCCCACGGACCGGCGTTCATGATGCTCTTGAGCGGGTTGGAGATGCACGTGGAGATGATGGCGCACAGATCGGTGCCGGCGCACACGGCGAGCAGGGCTGCGGCAAGAGCGAAAATCGCGAGGTTGAGCAGCATCGGGATCATGACGTTGAAGGAGTTGGAGACCGCGGGAGGCACGCCCTCGCCCAGCTTAACCTTGAGCTTCTCGACGCCAGAAATCTTGATGAAGAGCGAGACAGAGAGCAGGGCGATGATAATAGCCGAGAACAGACCGTTGGTGCCGGTGTTGGTAGTCGAAAGGGCGCCCGTGACCTCGGCGGAGGTGATCTTGTCGGTGAGCAGCGGGCTCGTGGCGGCAAGCGTGGCGGTGACCTGCTGCGGCATCATGATGACGAAAGCAGAGATAGCGACGACCACGCAAGCGAGCGGGTTATCGAAACGCTTGTTCTTAGCGAGGCTGTAGCCAATCAATCCGGCCAAGATAATGGCAGAGACGTTGAGGGTGCCCAGCGTAATTGCCGAACCCCACGTCTGAAGGTTGGCAAGACCCGCCGCATCGAGCGGGAACAGGGGGAACACGACGTTGTTAATAAGAACCGCGATACCCGCAAGGATATAGAGCGGCGTGATGGTCGCGAAGGCATCGCGCAGGGAACGCAGGTGAACCTGGTTTCCCACCTTCGCAGAGACCTCGGCAAACTTGTCGAGGAAGCTCTTTCCGTTGTCACTGGCCATGATTGCTCCTAACTTTCAAATCCGGCCTTTTCCTATGCGCACGGTGGCCTTTCGCCCTCTGCCACCAGATGTGCCATGTGTTGCGCGCGGCGGCGCGCGGTCTGGGCGTTCGCCCGGTCGCTAATCAACCACGTGGGTCGTGGCGACCTGCTTGAGCCAAGCCGCCGACTTCTTAAGGCGGCGCTTGTAGCCGTCCATAAGGTCGACCTCGACAAAACCGTAACGGTTCTTAAAGGCATTGGCCCAAGACCAGTTATCGATGACGGCCCAGTAATGGTATCCGCGGCACTTGGCGCCCTCGGCAATTGCCTTGGCCACCCACTCCAGGTGCTGACGTACAAAGTCGACGCGGTAGTCATCCTGGATGGTTCCTTCGGCGTCACGGTTCTTGTATTCGTCCATGATGCCGATGCCATTCTCGGAAACGAACCACTCAAGGTCGGGGTAGTTCTTAGCGCAGTCCATGCCAAAGTCGTAGAGGCCCTGCGGGTAGATCTCCCAGCCGCGGCTCTCGTTCATAACGGCGTCGGGCCATACGTACTCGTCGGCAAAGTGCGGCAGGCCGTACTGGTCGACCTTGCTCGCCGGCGCCTGGACGCGCGTGGGGTGGTAGTAGTTGCAGCCGAGCCAGTCGACAACACCCTGCTTGAGAATCTCTTGGTCGCCGGCACGGAACGGGAGCTTAACGCCGCCCTCGGCCAAGCTGTCGAGCACGTCGGCAGGAAGCTCGCCCTTGGTAATGAGGTCGAGCCACCAGCGATTGTTGATGCCGCTGGTCATACGCACGGCCTCGAGGTCTGCCTCGCTGGGGTTCTCCTTGGTATAGACCGGGGTAAAGCAGTTGATCATGCCGATCTTGGCATCGGCGCGAATAACGCCCTCGTCATAGGCGCGACGGTAGTTGGCCACGGCCAGAGCGTGCGCCAGCGAAATGTGATACTGCACGGTGCGGGCGCGGCTAAAGTCGTGGAGCTGCGGGAACCACACGCCCTCCTGATAGCGCTGTTCGGGCTCGACGATGGGCTCGTTAAAGGTGAACCAGTACTTAATCTCCTGGCCAAACTCGTGGAAGGCGACGTCGGCGTAATGTGCGTAAGCCTCGACGACCTCACGGCTCTCCCAGCCGCCACGGTTAAAGAGGTAGGTGGGCATGTCAAAGTGGTACAGGTTGACGAACGGCTCCAGGCCGGCCTCGCGAGAAGCGCGGAACAGCTCGTGATACCACGCAGCGCCCTCCTCGTTAAGGTTGCCGTCGGCATCGAGCAGACGGCTCCACTGGATGGAAGTGCGATAGGTATTCAGGCCCAAGTCCTTCAAAATGCGAAAGTCTTCCTGGTACTTGGCCATAAAGTCATTGCCGGCATAAGAGCCAACGCAGTTGTAGAACGAACCCAAATCCTGGATGGACCAGGTGTCCCACAGGTTCTCGAGCTTGCCGCCCTGGTTCCACTGACCCTCAGTCTGCGGGCCGGACATAGCAGCGCCAAAGAAGAAGTCACGGGGCAGCTGATACTGTGCCATCAAAGTCCTCGCTTTCGTGTTCTAGAGCTTCCGGTTGGAGACGGGTTTGCTTTGGCAGGTTATCCGGCGCGGGCGCGCACCGGTCATACCGATATCCAACCCGCCAAAACAAAACCGTCCCCAAACAGCACAAGCAAACGCCAATGCATCTCGCTTGTTGTCTGTAACTATAGCGCTCTAATTTTCTGTGTAAAGCGTCTTTTTCATTTTTCTTTATCGAACTTCTTTCATGAAAGCCATATGGATGCTTTTTAAGTAGGTATACTCTCTTTATATCGACGCAAATATGAAGGGAGGATTGCATGATTCCCAAATACGAGGCGATAGCTGCAGATATCCGTCGAAGCATCGAGGACGGCGCCCTTAAGCCGGGCGATAAGTTGCCCACCGTCGTTGAGTTCTGTGAGCTCTATAGCGTTTCCAAAATCACCGTCAAACGAGCGATTGAGCAGATCACCGAGGAAGGCCTTATTACTAGCCGGCGCGGATCGGGCACCTACGTCAAGGACACGGCGGGGCTTCCCGGCCAGGTGTTTTTCCAAGGCAAGAACGACCGTGCCCAAGGCTTTTCGTACGAGCATCGCGGGGAGAAAGTGACCTCGGTGGTCTACGATTTCTCGATCGTCAATCCGCCGGCAGAGGTTGCGACCCAACTGGGAATGGCCGAAGACGACTTTGCCTATCACATCGTGCGCGTACGCGAGGTCGATGGTCAGCCCATCGTTATTGAGTACACCTATATGCCACTCGAGCTGATTCCGGGTCTTAAGAAAAAAGACCTGTACGCATCGATCTACAGCTTCATCCGCGAGCAGTGCGGACTCAAGATCTCGAGTTTCCACCGCACCATTCGCGCTGTCGCGGCAACTGAAGAAGAGGCTGAGCGCCTGGATACCAAACCCGGCTCTCCCCTGCTCGAACTCAACCAGATTGGCTTCTTGGATAGCGGCACCGCGTTTGAATATTCTGTCTCGCACAACGTAGGCGACCGCTTTGAGCTGCACAACGTAACGCTGGCCTAGTTTTGTAATCCGGTGGGTGCTCGTTTTGAGCTGTCTTACGCGGCACCCGCACAACCTTATGGGAGTATGCACATGTCCGATTTGATTAAACTCACGCCGATCTTCCACGAGAAGATCTGGGGCGGCCGCCAGCTGGAGACCGTGTTTGGCTACGACATTCCCGAGGGTCCCATCGGTGAGTGCTGGGCCATCTCGGCACACCCCAACGGCGACTGCCAGATCGCTGAGGGCCCGTACGTCGGTCACACGCTATCATGGCTGTGGGCCGAGCACCGCGAGCTCTTTGGCAACTGCGAGGGCAAGGAGTTCCCGCTGCTCATTAAGATTCTAGACGCCAAGGACGACCTTTCGATCCAGATCCACCCCAACGACGAGTACGCCGCCGAGCACGAGAACGGCAGCCTGGGCAAAACCGAGTGCTGGTATGTACTGGACTGCGAGCCCGGTGCCACGATCATCGTCGGCCAGCGCGCGCACGACCGCACCGAGGCTGCGCAGATGATCGAGGAGGGCCGTTGGAACGAGATGCTCAACGTGTTGCCGATCCACAAGGGCGACTTTTTCCAGATTGATTCCGGTACCGTCCACGCCATCAAGACCGGCACGCTCATTTTGGAGACGCAGCAGTCGAGCGACGTGACGTATCGCCTGTACGACTACGACCGTCCCGGCACCGACGGCAAACTGCGTCCCCTGCACATTGAGCAGAGCCTCGACTGCATCGATTTCGACGTTCAGGCTCCGACCGACGGCACGGTGACCGCGCCCGAGGTCGATGGCGTGACCGAGCTCGAGTCCAACCCCTGCTACACCGTCGATCGCGTGTGTGTCGACGGCAGCAAGACCCTCGACCAGCGCTGGCCCTTCATGTGCCTGTCAGTCATCGACGGCGAAGGCACCGTCTGCGGCGACCCCGTCCACAAGGGCAGCCACCTGCTGGCTCCGAGCACCGTCAGCTCCATCGACCTCGAAGGCAAGATGGAACTGATCATCAGCCACCTGTAAGCTACCGATCCCCGAACGCTCGCCGGGATGGGCGCGGGGTTGGAACAACAATCTAAGACGCAACAAGGGGCTCCCCCGTCTATGTACGGGAGAGCCCCTACTCGTATCTATTTATCAGCCCACCCGGCTCTCCAGATTAAAAAGCGAACGAGCAGAGCAACGTTCGCAAGCAGCGTTATCTAAGGACCTGGGCGGGCGTATAGGGCAACATCGATCGCGAGTTCCGCACGCAAAGGAGAGCACTTAATGTGCTCTCCGTCTTGCGCAGGACTGCCCGAGCAGGCGATGTTGCCCCATACGCCCGCCCGGGTCCGCCGGGATTACGACAGCTTGACGATCGGTGCAAAACCCTTCATAAGCTTTTTGGTCTGACCGGTCTTTTCGAATTGAACCTCGATCATGTCGCCCGCGACGCCGATAACGGTACCGGTGCCAAAGGTCTTGTGGCTCACGGTATCGCCCGCGGCAAAGTCCTGCGACGCGCTGGCGCGATCGACCTTGCGCTCCACCGTCGGCGACACCTTGGACGACGGCTTTTTAGCTCGCGGTGCGCCCGAGCCAAAGGTCGAGGCAACACGGCCGGCATCGGGCGAGACCCCACGATGGCGCTCGGTCCCGTAGCTGCTGCCGCCAAAGAAATCGTCGAAGCTCGATCCGCCGCGCGAACCGGAACCGCCGGTCGAGCGCGTATGCGAGCCAAACACCTTGCCGCCATACATATCCGAGCCCATGCCCGAGCCAAAGGTGCCGTGACGGTCGCCGCGCTTCTCCCAGCCCGTGCCCTCAAAACCGGCAGAACCGATACCGCTAAACTCGATATCCTCAAACGGAATCTCGTTGAGGAAGCGCGAGCGCGGGTTGGCAGAGGTCGAGCCGTAGGTGCGACGCGTGGCAGCATAGGTCAAGAACAGGCGTTTACGGGCGCGCGTGATGGCAACGTAAGCCAGGCGACGCTCCTCCTCGAGCTTGCCCGGATCATCGCTGCCGCCAAAGTCGTGCACGTGCGGGAAGATGCCCTCCTCCATGCCGGCCACGAACACCGCCGGAAACTCCAGACCCTTGGCGGAGTGGATGGTCATCATGGTAATGGCATGCGTCTCGCCGGCCAGGGAATCCAAGTCGGAGCGCAGGGCCAGCCACTCCATGAGTGCCGGCAGCGCCTTACAGGTGAGCGGACCGTAGGTGCGCTCGATCTCGTCGGCATGCACGGCGCCCGCCGGTAGCTCTGTTGGCACGGCATACGCGTTGCCCGCGATGGCGGCGGCCAAGGCATCCTGCGGCGAGAGCGCCGGGGCGGCTAGGCTATCGAGCGGATTGGAGCCCGCGGCGTCACGAGCGCCGACAAGTGCCTCAAACGAGGATGCCGGAGCGGACGGTCCCGGCTCGGGCGCGGGCGCACTCACCACGACGGGCTCGGACTCGACGCCGGCCGGCACATCGGCAACGCCAGCCGCGCGCAGCTCTTCCAAGCTCTCGAGCGTACCCTCGATATCCTCGTGCGTCTCCTCAAATTCGGCCGCAACGCCCAAGAATTCCTGGATGTTCTCGGCGCGGCTCTCGGACTCCATGGTGCCCTCGGCGCGAAACGCCTGCAGCAGGCCCGTCTTATCGACAATCATCTCGACAACGTCCTTGAGCTCGCCGTCCATGCGGCGGCCCTCGCGCACCAGCGCCACAAAACTCGACAGACCGTTGCGCACCTTGGCACTAAACATGCCCGTCTCGGCTGTTGCGATCTCGCAGGCCTGGAAGAACGAGCAGCGGTTGTCGCGCGCCAGCTGCTCGATCTTTTGGATCGAGGTGGAGCCGATGCCGCGGCGCGGCGTGTTGATGACGCGCTTGACGCTCATCTCGTCGGCCGGGTTCACGATCATCTTGAGGTAGGCCATGACGTCGCGGATCTCGGCGCGGTCGAAGAATCGCGTGCCGCCCACGATCTTGTAGGGCACGCCCGCGCGCAGGAACATATCTTCGAGGATACGCGACTGGGCGTTGGTGCGGTAGAACACGGCGATATCGTCGTAGCTCGTACCCTTGGCATGCAGCTTCTCGATCTCGCCGGCAATCCAGCGACCCTCGTCGCGCTCGTCGCTTGCCTGGAAGGCCTGGATCTTCTCGCCGTCGCCCTCGGCCGTAAACAGGCGCTTTTCCTTGCGCTGCGAGTTGTGACGCACCACGGCGTTGGCGGCGCTCAGAATGTGGCCCGTGGAGCGGTAGTTCTGCTCCAGCTTGACGGTCTTGCAGTTTTTAAAGTCCTTCTCAAAGTCCAGGATGTTGGTGATGTCGGCGCCACGCCAGCTATAAATGGACTGGTCGTCGTCGCCTACGACCATGAGGTTTTGGTACTTGGCGGCCAGCAGGTTGGCGATCTCGTACTGGACGTGGTTGGTGTCCTGATACTCGTCGACGCTAATGTAGCGGAAGCGCTCCTGGTACTTGTCGAGCACCTCGGGGCGGGTGCGCAGCAGCTCGAGCGTGCGCACGAGCAGGTCGTCGAAGTCCATCGCGTTGGCGGCGCGCAGGCGGCGTTCCAGCTCCAGGTAGACCTGCGCGGCCTTTTTGTCATTGGGGCTGTCGGCGGATTTGAGCATGTCCTCGGGGCCGATCATGGCGTTTTTGGCCGAGCTGATCTTGCTGCGGATCATGTTGATGGGGAACTGCTTTTGCTCGATACCGAGCGCCTGCATAATGTCGCGCACCATGCGCTTTGAGTCATCGTCATCGTAGATGGTGAACTGACCGGTGTATCCCAGCAGGTCGGCGTCCTCGCGCAGCATACGCACGCACATGGCATGGAAGGTGCATACCCACATGCCACGGGTGCCGCTGGGAATGAGTGCCGCCAGACGCTCACGCATCTCGGCCGCGGCCTTGTTGGTAAACGTGATGGCAAGGATCTGCCAGGGCTTAACGCCCAGGTCGCCGAGCATATGTGCGATACGGAAGGTCAAGACGCGGGTCTTGCCCGAGCCGGCGCCGGCAAGGACCAGCAGCGGGCCCTCGGTGGTCAGGACCGCCTCGCGCTGAGCGGGATTAAGGCTGTCGATGTCGACGAGCGGCTTGGCGGGCTTGGGCGCCGGCGCGGGAGCGTCGTAGATGTCGAGCGGAACGAGCTCGGGCTCCGGCGCAGCAGGGGCGGTGTATGCATCGAGCGGCACGGGTTCCGGCGCGGGCGGCACAGGTACCGCGACATTCTTTTCCCAGGGCAAGGGCTGGGTCATGGGCGACTCCTCATCTGACGGACGGCGCGCCTGCGGGCAGCGCCATAGTTTGAGCCGTACCAGTATACCGAGCCGCGCGGACACCGACGCAAATCACACCACGACTCCGTGCGTCACCGTCAGGCCCACCCCATCGCCCAAAAAAGAGGACGGCATAGACCTTTTGGTCATGCCGCCCTCTTTGAATGACAAGTTGTCGCCCTGGCCGCCGCGCAGCGTCGACTAAGTTAAAGGCCGAGCATCGGCTCCAGAACGAAGAAGTATGCGAGTACTACGATGCCCAGGATGATGCGGTAAACACCGAAGCACTTAAAGTCGTGACGGCGGACGAAGCCCATGAGCCACTTGATGGCGATGAGCGAAACCACAAAGGCAACAACGCAGCCCACGCCCAAGATAGCGACCTCGTTGGCGCCGAACGTGCCGCCCTTGATGAAGTACTTGACCAGCTTGAGCGCACTCGCGCCAAACATGACAGGGATGGCCAGGAAGAACGTAAACTTGGACGCCACCGAACGCGTGCAGCCCAAAAGCAGGCCACCGATGATGGTAGAACCGGAGCGAGACGTACCAGGCACCAGCGAGAGCACCTGGAAGCAGCCGATACCCAGCGCAGTCTTCCAGCTCAGGTCCTCGAGCGTAGTGATGGAGCCAAAGTCCAGGTTATCGTCATCGCCCTCATCCTCAGCGGTAGCCGTGGCGGGCGCCGCAAAGTGCGCACCGGCGGGACGTCCACCCGACACCACCGCACGCGAACCAAACGAACCCGCAACGGCCATTTCCTCGCGCTTGCTGGCGCGCCAGTTCTCGATCACGATAAACAGCACACCGTACACAATGAGCGCCAGCGCCACGACGGGAGCATTGTAGAAATGCTCCTCCATCCAGTCGTTGAGCGGCAGGCCGATTGCCGCGGCGGGAATGCAGCCAAGCACAATCTTGCCCCACAGCACCCAGGTGTCGCGGCGGCCCTCCTTGCCCTTGCTGGGCGAGAACGGATTGAGCTCATGGAAGAACAGCACGCAGACGGCCAGAATGGCGCCGAGCTGAATCACGACCAGGAACATGTTCCAGAACGTCTCGCTCACGTTCATCTTGACGAACTCGTCCACCAAGATCATGTGACCGGTCGACGAAACAGGCAGCCATTCGGTGATGCCCTCGACCAGGCCCATGAAGGCAGATTTTAGAAGCTCGATGATATCCAAAGGGACCCCCTCGTTAGACACCCGCCGATATTGTTCTGCGGACGGTGCGGGCGATGTCCCATTATCAACCGTTCGGGCGCGTCTGCGCCTACCCTTACCAAAAAACTCGTCCGTTCACAGAATTGCGAGCGGTCAAACCGAAATCCTTGGGTATAACTGCAACAAGATAAAGTGTTCGGCGGCCAACGCGCCCGCGCCCGCCCGATGCACGAGCCCCGCGCCCGTGCGATAGACCAAGGAGGAAACCATGAACGAGGGCTACACCAAGGTATTTGTTTCACTCGATGGTACTGAGCAGCAGGATTTTGTGCTCGCACGCGCCATCAAGGTCGCCGCGAACAACGGCGCCAAGCTAATCATCGGCCACGTTATCGATTCCACGGCGCTCGAGAGCGCCGGTTCCTATCCGGTCGATCTGGTCAACGGCCTAGAGGAGGCATTTAAGAACTCCATCGCCAAGCAGCTCGAAGAGGCCAAGGCCAATCCCGATATTCCCGAGGTCGAGGTTATGATTCGCGCCGGCCGTATTCGCGAGACGCTCAAAGACGAGATGCTCGACGTGGTCAAGCCCGACCTGGTGCTCTGCGGCGCCCGTGGCCTGTCCTCGATCAAGTATGCGCTCCTGGGCTCGATTTCGACGTTTTTGCTGCGCAACACCGACTGCGACATTTTGGTCGTAAAGTAGCGTTGCTCCCACCGGCCGCGGGGCCTGCGGGGTTTCCACAGGCACGTCCTCGCCGCGTTGCGGCTGCGGGATGTGCCCTTAGGAAACCCCTCCCGGCCTCGCGGCCTTCGCAGCCTTACTTCAGCGAGTTGGCTGATAAAAGATGGCGTGCCGCCCCGTTTGGGACGGCACGTTTTTGTTTGGGTGGGCGTTTGCCGCGTGCGTTACTCGAAATATTGAAACTTATTCGTTGAAAACGCGAATGTTACGACGAAGCCTTCGCCGGAGTCGGATGACGCGGTGACGTCGATGCCCATCTTGGAGCACAGGCGCGCCACCAGGTAGAGGCCGATGCCCGTTGCGCGCTTGGTGGTGCGGCCGTTGTCGCCGGTAAAGCCCTTCTCGAACACGCGCGGCAGGTCGGCCGCGCTCACGCCGCAGCCGTTGTCCGCGACGGTGAGCTCGATGCGTTCGCTCGCCAAGCCCTCGTCCAGCAATGCGCCCGAAAACACGATCTTCGCGCCGTCCTCGCACGCATATTTAATGCTGTTCTGAATGAGCTGACCCAGAATAAACTCGAGCCACTTCTCGTCGGTAAAGACCTCAAAGTCGAGGTTCTCGCACACCGGAGCCACGTGCGCCGCGATAAGTTCGCGCGCGTTGGCTTTAATCGCGCCCGTCACCAAGGTCCTGAGATCCCAGCGGCGAATCAGGTAGTCGCGCTCCACGACTTCCGAGCGCGCGTAGTACAGTGCCTGGTCGATATAGCGCTCAACGCGAGCCAGCTCGCGACCCAGGTCATCCACACGTGACAGGTCGTCTTCGCTGCCGTCCAGGTTTTCCAAAATCAGATGGGCTGCCGCCAGAGGCAGCTTGGCCTCGTGGACCCAGCTCTCGATATAGTCGCGATAGTCATCGGTCTGGCGCCGGCCTTCGGCAACCTCGTCGCAGGCAGCTTTGCCCACCCGGCGCAAGACCTCGTACTCGAGCTCGCCCTCGGCATAGGTCGGGCATTGCACCATCTCCTGCACCCACGCAGGGCTCTCGAGCTCCTCGGCCGCGCGCTCCAGCTGACACAGAAAACGACGACGGCGCGCATACTCGATCACGATGCCGAGCATGCCAAAGATAAAGGACACACCAACCGCCACGACCACGATAGATGCCGGGGCCCCGGCGACCGTCAGCACAAAGCAGCTCAGCAGCACGCCGCACGTCCACACGGCGACGGGCAGCAGCGCGTCTTTAAAGAACTTACCAAACGACATAACTAGCACCTAGACCGAATAGCCCTGGCCGCGATGCGTGGTCAAATACCCCTTGATGCCGATTTTTTCGAGCGTGGTACGCAGGCGGTTGATGTTGACAGTAAGCGTGTTGTCGTCCACGAAGGCATCGGAATCCCACAGGTCCTGCATGATGGCCGAGCGCGAAACGATCTTGCCCGCGCGACTCAGAAGCAGTGAGAGGATACGCAGTTCATTTTTGGTAAGCTCGGTGCTGTCGCCGGTCGCCGTGTTGGTGACCATAGAACGGGCGAGGTCGAGCTCCAGCCCCTTGTGGACGAGCGTGCTGCGCTCGCCCGCCGCCGCGGTGCGATGCAGCAAGGCATTGATGCGCGCCACGAGCACGCGCGCACTATAGGGCTTGGAAACGAAGTCGTCCGCGCCGAGCGTCATGGCCATGACCTCGTCGATCTCGGTCGTGCGCGATGTGAGGACGATGATGGGAACCTCGGATTCGCGGCGGATTTCGTGGCAGATATGCTGGCCGTCTTTGACGGGAAGCGTGAGGTCGAGCAGCACCAGGTCGGGCGCAGCGGCGAGAATATCGCGCGAAACGTGCTCGAACGATTCGCAGGCCTCAACCTCAAAACCGGCACGAGCAAGGATGTCGGCAAGCTCGCGACGAATGGGCTCGTCGTCCTCAACGACATAGATCAGCGCCATGTGTCCTCCCATTTCGCGCAACTTGCACCTTCCGCACCATTATGCCCACAGCGTCGCAGCGATACGACCCCGTGGGCAACTAATATGA
The DNA here is from genome assembly GCA_902478765.1 of uncultured Collinsella sp. Lineage (GTDB taxonomy): Bacteria > Actinomycetota > Coriobacteriia > Coriobacteriales > Coriobacteriaceae > Collinsella. The sequence goes on along the minus strand of CABSMN010000002.1, from coordinate 3,731 downwards.
CAAAAGTGTTCGGTAGCCTTGAGGGAAAAGAGGGACCCTCGGTCCTAAACCGATCGGTCCCATCACTTCGACCTCGAGCCTCTACTCGAGCGTACGCATGTACGCGGAGATAGCATCCAGGCCCTTCTGCAGGTCGTCGGTATTATCGGAGTATGCATAGCCAATGCGCATGCTCTTGGGCTCCTCGAAGCAATCGCCCGGGGTGACGAGTGCGCCGGACTTCTTAATCATGTCGGTGCAGAACGTCCTGGAGTCAATGTCGTAGTCGTAATACACGAGCGCGGTGCTACCCGCCTCGGGCTTGACGAACGACAGGTGCGGCTCGCTCTCGACCCACTTCTCCAGAACAGCAAGGTTCTGACGGACGATGCGACGGCTGCGCTCAAGGATCACGGAAGCGTTGCCCAGAATCAGCTCCGCCACCGACTCGCTGAATATGCCGGCGGAAATCAGGTTGTAGTCGCGATGCGAGAGCAGCGCGCGACGGAGCTCCGGGCTCTTGGTGACCGCCCAGCCCAGACGCAGGCCGGCGAACGACCAGACCTTGGACATGGATGCGGTGGCGACGGCCTTGTCGTACAGGTCGACCACGGACTCGGCGTACTCATCCGTCTGAGTAAGCAGACGGTAGACCTCGTCGCAGAGCAGCCACGCGTCGTGTTTGCGTGCGACCTCGACAATCGCCTTGAGCGTATCGGCGTCGAGCAGGGCGCCCGTGGGGTTGTCCGGGTTATTGATGCAGATGAGCTTGGTATCGTCGGTCACCAAGACATCGAGTGCGTCGACGTCGACGTGGTAACCGTTCTTGCGATCGAGCTGAAGGATATCGACCTTCGCACCGCACATCTCGGGAATCGAATAAAGCTGCTGGTAGGTGGGCTTGACGGAGACTACATGATCGCCCGGTTCGACGAGCGTGGAAATAACCAGGGAGTTGGCGCCGGTCGCGCCGTGCGTGGGCACGATATGCCCGGGCTCGACCGTCTTATAGAGACGCGCGACCCCCTCGAGGAAGCCGGGCTGTCCCTCGATGTCTCCGTAGGTGAATCGGCGCGAGCACAGGCTATCGAGCCACGCCTTCTTGTCGGTGTTCGTAAGCTCGAACAGCTGGTCGAGCGTGAGGGAGTAGACGCACGTCTCCGCAACGTTGTGGGTGCACTTGGTCTCCCACTCGTTCATCCACTGCTCGACGGCGAAATCCTTGATCTGCATTGTCGTTTCCTTTCCTTGACTTTCTTACAGTTCCACCACGGTGCCCAGCCCCGCCTCGACGGCGCGGTCGTAGGCAATTTTCGATGCCGAAAGGTCTTGAACGGCGATGCCCGACGTATCGAACACCGTCACCTGCTCGTCATCCGAACGCCCCGTAGCCGTGCCGGCGATGACTTCGCCGAGCTCCGCTTTGATGTCCTCGGGTGTGATGGCACCCTCGGCAACCGGAATCTCCAGCTCGCCGGACGCGACCGATTGCTCGCGGTCGTCGACGTAAACAGCGGCACGGGCGACAAGCGCCGAGGCGAGCTCCTGCTTGCCGGGCATGTCGGCACCGACGCAGGAGATATGCGCACCGGGGCGCACCCATGCATCGGGGATGATGGGCTTGGTCGCAGGCGTGATCGTCACGATGATGTCGGCCTCTGCCGCGGCGCCTTGGCCGTCGGCCGTCGCCTCGATGGAATAGGTGGATGCCTCGCGAGCATGCTCGCAAGCGCCCAAGATATGGGCGAGCTCGTCTCGCATGCGCTCGACGCGAGCCTCGGGCGCGGCATCGGAAACCGGCTCCCACACCTTGACCTCGCTCACTTTGGGACAGGCGGCGAGCACGCCCGCCACCATATAGGTGCTCATGTGGCCGGCACCCGCAACAAGCAGTTTGGACGCATCCGCCCGAGCCAGCCACTTGGCGCCGAGCGCAGCGGCAGCACCGGTGCGAAGTCCAGTGACGGCGGAGGCATTGAGCAGCGCCAACGGCTCGCCCGTCGCGTTGTCGCACAGCAGCGTAGTGCCAAAGATCTCGGGGAGCCCCTTTTTGGGATTCTGAGAGAACCAAGCCGTAAGCTTGAGACCGAAGAGGCCGCTTCCCGCCAACTCGCCCGAGCGGATATCCATATCGGCCACGCCGGGTTCGAACTGCTCATATACCATCGGCCACGCAACACCCTTGCCCGTTGCCTTCTGGCGATATGCCTCCTCCACGGCAGCAATTGCATCCTCAATCGTCAGCACCTTGGAAACTTCCTCGGCCGATAGCACCACCATCTGCCCCATCATCGCTCCTCTCAGCGAAAGCTTTACGTTGCTTCACTGTACGGTTTAGTAACGATGCCGCCAAGGATCATTTCTTGTTGGAATCTACAACGATTCTCGATTTGATTTTTCGTTCTATCAGCAGGTATTTGAACTATTTATCGTATCAAAGGCATACGGATGTGCGATTATCCTATTTATACAGATACTTATTGTAGTTATTTACAGGGTGATGTTGATGCTATACACCGTCTCGGACTTCTCACGGGAATATGAGGGGTCGGTCCGTCTAATCGCCGGCAGCGATGGCATCTCGCATGCCGTCTCTGGCGTCGGGATCCTCGATTATGAACTTATGCCCGGCCTCAAGAACAAATACCAGCGCGTCAACTTCAGCTCAGACGAGATCATCCTCAGCACTTTCCTCTATGCGAAGGACGACCCGTACCTCATCACTGAAGCCGTGAAATACCTCGTCGCCAAGGGAACGAGCGGTCTCATCATCAAAAACGTCCTGCACATCCCGATTCCCGACCAAGCCATCCGCTACGCCAACGCGCGGCACTACCCGGTCTTTCTCACGACCGACGACTCACTGTTCTTTGACAGTGTCATCTATGAGGTCAAACGGCATATCGAGCAGCTCGCGTCCATCGACTTCGCACAGCGCGAGATCGATGCCCTGAGGACAGATGTATCGCCCGAGTCCATCTGCCGACGCATCCGAGGCCTCAACCCGTCATTTCTGGACGAAGCGGTCGCCCTGTTCGCATCGTTTGCAGAGCCCCTCGACCCGCGTACGTTTTTGCAAATCGAACGTCTCTGTGCAAAATCGACCCTCGCCGGATGCCACAACATGCTGGCGCCCTATGACGGAGGTCTGCTATTCGTAGCGACAAGCGACTCGGAGCAGACGCTCGATGTGGAGCGAATCGTGCAGGCGCTCACGGAACTCATCGAGGCTAGCGGTATCGATGGCGGAGCGGAAGGGCTCGGCATCAGCGATGTTCTGTTTGGAGACGAGGCGGTGGCGCAGGCGATCTCGCAGGCGATTTACGCACAGCGCCTATCTTGTCAACGAGCCGAGGGTCCCGTCCGCTATGCGCAGCTCGGCATCCTGAGAACCGTGATGCCTTTTGCGGAAACCCCGGAGATGCGATCGTTCTCGGAGGCGATTCTCTCGCCGATACGCGAGCACGACAGTGAGCATGGCAGCGAGCTGGAATCCACGCTCGCCGCATTCATCGAGAACGACCGACGTATCGAGCGAACCGCCAAGCAAACTGGCCAGCACCCGAACACGATTCGATATCGCCTCGATAAGGTGACGGCTCTCACCGGACTGAGCTACAAATGCGCCCCGGAGATGGAGCAGCTGTCGCTCGCCTACGCCATCGAACGTGCTCGCTCGCTTCAGTAAGCCCACCCCGCCTTGAGGCTGTCTCTTATACACATCTCCGAGCCCACGAGACTACGCTGCATCT
>CABSMN010000001.1 GCA_902478765.1 uncultured Collinsella sp. | reverse complement strand
TCGTGAGAGACGCCCCTACCGCGGCAGGCGAATCGTAAAGCGGCTGCCGACGCCTTCGACCGAGGTCACGCCGATGACGCCGCCGTGGCTGTCGACGATCCACTTGGCGATGGCGAGCCCCAGACCCGAGCCCTGCGCGCCGGCATCGCGCGCGTTGTCGGCGCGGTAGAACCGTTCGAATGCGTGAGCTGCGGATTCCTGGTTCATGCCGATGCCCTCGTCCTCAACACTTATGTCGATCGTGCCCGCGCCCGCATCCGGCGTCACGCCAAACGAGATGGATGTGCCCGCGTTCGAATACTTGGCGGCGTTCTGCACGATCACGCGCAGAGCCTGCTTCACGAGCGCCACGTCAACGGGCGCGTCGCAGCGCGGGCCGCTGGTAAGTGCGGCATCGTACGCCAGTCGATATGTGTGCTCGGCATCGATCATCTGCGATTCCTCGCATACCTCGCCGACCAGTGCGGCCAGGTTAGTATTCGCACGCCGCAGGACCGTGCGCCCGGCATCGCCGCGCGCCAAAAACAGCAGCTGCTCTACGAGCTCTTGCATGTGCTCGCTTTCGGCCTTGAGCGAGGCAATGGACTCTGCCAGCACGTCCGGGTCGTCTTTGCCCCAGCGGTCGAGCATGTTCACGTAGCCCTGAATCACCGCGATGGGCGTGCGCAGCTCGTGGCTCGCATCGTTGACAAAGCGCATCTGCTGCAGCTTGGCCTCTTGCATCTGGCGCAGTAGGCGGTTGAGTGCAACCTCGATGCTTGCCAGGTCGGCGTCGCCGGTAGTGACGCTCGGCGAGTCGACGCTTGCGCGCTCGATGGCCTGCTCCAGTGTTTCCATCTTGCCGCCGGAGAGCTGCATGCGGCCGAGTTCGTCCACGCGCAGGGCCAGATCGTTGAGCGGCGCCATGGTGCGGCGCACGCGGCGGGCGCCGCCGAGCATGTTGAGCACGCTGATGACCTGCCAACTCACAACGACAAGGTAGAGAGGCCATAGCGCGACGAGGTCCTGCGCGAGGGGGAAGGTCTTGGTGGTACGCGCAAGCTCGACGGTATAGGTGAGCGTGGCGGGGTCCCAGCCGTGCGCGGGCGTCAGCGACATGCCGTGGACGGCGGCACCGGGGATCCATCCCGCGGTAAACGCGCCGTCGGGCAGCGTTTGGTTATAGCCATAGATGAGGATCGCCGCCGCAGCAACCAGCAGCCACAGGTCGAGCCAGATGTAGCTCGCCAGGCGGCGCCACATGTAGCTCCAGTTGATGGCACGGGCGATGGAGGTGACGCGCTTGGTCTCGGCGTTACGCGCGGCAGACATAGCCCACCCCGCGCACGGTTTGGATGATGCGGGCACCGCCGGCGTCTTCGATCTTGGCGCGCAGGTGCGCGATGTGCACGTCGACGTTGTTGGTGTCGCCCACGTATTCGTAGCCCAGCGCCTCGTGCGCGATGCGCTCGCGCGTGAGCACGGTTTCGGCATGCGTCATAAGCAGGGCGAGGACGTCGAACTCGCGGGCCGTGAGCGCGATGGGCGAGCCGCCGACCGCGACTTCGCGGCGGTCGGGATCGAGCGCGACCGAACCCACGGTGAGCGCGGCGGGGGAGGGCGCGGCAGCGGTCTGGGCCGTGTCGGTTGCCGGGGACATTGTGGCGATACCGGCGGCCGTGCCGCTCGCTACGCCAGCCCCGGCGCTGGCGCCGCCAACGCCCGAAGCCGCTCGCACGGCTTCCGAGCGCTTCAGTGCCACGCGGATCCGTGCGAACAGCTCCTCGATCGCAAACGGCTTGGTCAGGTAATCGTCGGCGCCGGCGTCGAGCCCGGCAACCTTGTCCATCACGGCATCGCGCGCGGTGACCATGATCACTGGCGCATCCTTGTGCTTGCGTATGCGCCGCAGCACCTCCATGCCGTTGAGCTGCGGCAACAGTACATCGAGCAGAATCAGATCGTAGTCGCGCTCCAACGCCAGGTCAACGGCGGTGCGTCCGTCGGCGGCGTGCTCCACCTGGTAGCCCTCGTGCTCCAGCTCGAGTGTCACAAAGCGGGCGATTTTCTCCTCGTCCTCTACGATCAGGATCCGTGCCATGCGTGCCCCCGTCTGCAATTACTTGTCGTCGTTGAGATTTTGCTTGATGTCGTCCGCGGCGTTAGCAGCGCTATCCATAAGGTTGTTGATGCTGCCGGGCACGTCGCCGTCGCTGTCGATGCGGTAGCGCATGCCAAAGAACAGGCCAATCAGCATCAGCCAAATCGTAGCGCCCCAGGCAAACAGCGCGACGATGGGGATCAGGATGGGGATGTTGAGGATGATTGCATCGCGGCGCGTGGCGATAAACTTGGTGTCCAGGCTCAGGCGGAAGAGCTTTTTGAGGTACTCCCACACGCTGTCCATCTTCTTGGAGAAGTCGGTCTTTTCGCTCGACTTTTCGTAGGCTGCCTGCGCGGCGACCATCTCGGCAGAGGGCTCATCGACTGGCGCGGACTCGGTGGCGGCATGCGCCGACGTGGTCTGGGTCTTGCCCTGCGACTCGAGCCAAATGATGGCATCCAAAACGTTGCCGTCGGCAGCGTCGAGCGCCGCCTTGGCATCGGTGTAACTCACGTTGCACTTGGTGCGGATGGTTTCAACTTTTTCGAGGTCGTCCATGACCTGTCCTTTCGTTCGATGGGCGCGACGCCGGGCAATTTGCTCGGGCGCGAGCGTTGCGTTCGGCGGTCTGCGTTGCGCCGCCCCGCCCTTGGTCGAACTCTATAGTGCAGGTTATAGATTAAGCGATTCTTGAGCCAAGATTAATGTTGGATGAGTTTTTGGGTGGCAGTGGGAAAAGTATTAGACCTCGATAGTGGGAGATGGGGTGCCGGTACAAAACGGCGTCAGAAATGGGATAAGCAAGGCGTATGGATCGCACGGATCAAAATCACGTTGCAAAAGTATGAAAATATCCTATAATTGCAACATGAAGTACTTTAGCAACATAACGGCGATAAGCGAGCTTTCCGAGAGCGAGGGCGTGTTTACCACAGCCCAGGCGGCTCGCATGGACATCTCTCGAGATGCGCTGGCACATTCATGCCGTGTGGGGCGTCTTGAACGGATATGCCACGGCGCCTACCGGATGTCCGGAACGCAGCGCCGGGACACCGACGAGCTCAACGCTTTTTGGAAGCTCACCAATCCCTCCCTTTGCGCGTGGGAGAGAAAACGCCAGTGGGATGGCATCGCCGTGAGCGGTACGACTGCGGCGAACCTGCAGCAAATGGGCGATTTCTATCTGTCCCCCTACAGGATGACCGCGCCCATGCGCATCAATACGAGAAACGAATCCCTTTCTTTTGCAAAGCGCGAGATTGCGGAGCAGGATATCGTCTGGCTCGACGGCCTGCCGGTAACCAAACCCGAGCGCACGCTTGTCGATCTTTGCCTCGATTGCGAGGACCCCTCATTAATTATCGATGCCTATAACGACGCGCTTGGGCGAGGGCTCGATATGCAGCGGCTGAAAGAACTCGTAAGGGAGAACTCTAAAACCGCCAAACGACGCGAGTTGATGATGCCTTTGTTGATGGTACTGAACGGGTAATGCGAAACGGAGGACATGGTGAAGTACAAAACGCCTGCCGCATTGGAGATGGCTGTAAGGAATGCCGCAAGAGAATCGCCGATGGATACTAATCGGGCGATCGTCGGTTTCTACTTTCATCGCTTCCTATGTCGCGTTTTTTCAGAAGATGACGGCAGCTTTGTGCTCAAGGGTGGCCAAAGCGTCCTGGCGCGAACTCTCGATGCGCGTGTCACAAGAGATATTGACTTAGTTGCTCAAGAGGAAAGTCTCGAAGAGGCTATTGCCGATCTGGTGCAGGCAGCTTCGATTGATCTGGAGGATTTCGTTTCGTTTGTCTTTGATCGTGCAGAGCAGATCAAAGAAGAAGATGAGTATCGGTGCGGTGCGAAGGTGTGGTTCACCCCCTTTATGGGAACCAAAAAGCTACAGCCAATTTCAATTGATTTGGTAATTGACGAAGTGCGGGGACTTGAGCCTGAGGTTCTTGCGCCGATCGATCGTTTGAATATCGAGGGTCTCCCAGTCTGCGACTATCGAGTATGCCGAGTGGAGAGCGCCCTTGCAGATAAATTGCTCGCAATGATAGAGCTGCATGACGGCCGTCCCTCTTCGCGAATCAAGGACATAGTCGACATTTTGGTGTACGCGAAAACGTGCTCCGTCGATAGGGCTACGCTTGCCGAGAGAGTCGAGAAAGAAGCGTCTGCCCGCAAGGTGGCAATGCCGGAAGAGTTCGTGGCACCTCTCTGGTGGAAACAAAATGGTTCTGCGCAGTACGTAAAGATGGCAAGGCAGGCGGGGGTACTTGATCTCGCGGGGAACATTGCTGGGGCAGAAGATATCGTCAATCGGTTGTATGCACCGTGCTTTAATCACTCGGTGAATATGCGCAAATGGAATCCTCAGACCACGGGATGGGAATAGTCTAGATAGTTAAGCCGGCGGCAGGATTAGTTCCTGTCGCCGGCTTAAGTCGTTTCTACTGCCTATGTGCTACTCGCAGATTTGGTCGAGCACCTCGGTGATGGTCTTTTTTGCGGCCTCGAGGTTGCGCTGTGCTTGGGCGACAGCGACCTCGGCCTGCTTTTTTGCCCTTACGACCTCGGCAAAGCGATTGATGGACTCGCTGTACTCGCGCGTGCGCGGGTCGAGCGCTGGCGGGACTTCGATCTCGAACAGGTCGGAGGGGCGGATGGCGCGGATGCTGGCCGCTTCAGTTAATGCTTGAATCAGCTGCGCTCCATGGCCTTCTGTGAGGTAGCCAACGATTATCTCCGAGAACACCACGCGCTCCTCTTCGGTCATCGTTTGGAATGACGGACGAATGACGGTGGTGTTATGTGAAGCAACCAGATGCTGCTTCGCGTCATCGGCGCTGACGACGAGCAGGTTGGATGCGCCGTATCGACCCAGCATGCGTGGCATGACGATATCTCCAGCACGGAGCTCATAGCGATCGAGAACGCTGGGATCCACCTTTACGATTCTAGAATCCGAACCTTTTGCACCCTCTACAGCGTCTGCAGGCAGAAGGTTGCCATCTTGAAAATCCTGAGATGAGATGCGGCGTACCTCGACTGCATCAATATCGTTCGATGTGGTGCTCTCGCGAGGCATAAATGGTGCCACTCGCGTAAAAGTGTCACCGAGCGTGGCTCTGTAGTTTCGGGTGAGGCTAATAAGGCTGATTTTGCTTTTTGACAGAGCTGCGCGATGCAGGAGTAGCTCACGCGTGGCAAAAGTGGACGTTTCGATTGGCGTCGATCTGGGCGTATTGGAATCAATGCGGGCCCAGTCAGGAGAGATAGAAAAGGTGATATCAGAGTAATACGATGTTTTAGCCACATATCGAAAACGCAGTCCGGTTTCAATTACGCTGCGGAATGCAACGCTGCGATTTCCCGAAGACAGTATGAGAAGTGCGCATGTCATGTGGGGCCTGGGCTCGGAAAGTGGCAAATAAACGACGCTCTCGATGAGTCCTTCACGTATCAGGATCGTGCGCGCCTGCTCGGCTTTATCAAGTAGGTCGCTGGGCAGCACTACGGCTGCGCGAGTGCGCTCTGAAAGGGCGAGCGCGTACAGGCACCAAATAAAGGGACCCCAGTCGCAAAAATCGAGGTAGCCGGGCTCTAGGTAATCGATCAAGGCAGCGCACTCTTTTTCGATGCCGTGCTTGTCGGCACGGTAATACCCCGATGCATCGATAAACACCGGCGCCGTATCGTCATTGTCCGTGCTCTGTTTGCCGGGCTCAAGCTCGCAAATGATAGGTACGCCGTTGCCGTTCAGCCTGAAGCATTTACGAAGTGCCTCGCAGTCAATGGCGCCGGGCAGGCGCACAGTGAGCAGACGGCTGCCCTGCTCCAAATTAAGCGCGCGCGAGAGGGCGGCGGCGGTGAGACGTGGCAACGATGAGGTAGTTTCGCGCATGTATAGGGCCCTTTCTTCTTAGTGGGTTACATATTAGCAGAACAATTTGAAAATTTCTAATGACGAGAACAGCAGACTGTGTTATCATCGAGGCAATTCAAAACCAACTCAATACCAACTGCTTGATGCAACTGCCATACGGCCTTTAAGCAAACTACGCTATCGAGCAGGGTGATTTCTCTCACCAAACTGCAGGTTAGGTCGATAATCATCGCCTATGCCTCAGAACATTCTAGAACCTAGAACAGACTTCCCGACAATCATCTGCAACCGGACAGGAAGAAGCGTCCATGAAGAATAAAGACGACATTTACGAGGCATTCCTCAATGCGATCGACGAAGATCTCCGCAGCATGTGCAAAAAGAACGTGAAGGCAGAGAAGCCGTTTCCGTATCCGTACTGTGGTGAGAAGAACATCGAGCGTCTGGCTAAGACGCTTGTTGGCGTGCTGGAAAAGCGCTCGCCCGATATTCCCGGGTTGGTGCCCGAGCAGTATCGAGACGATGTGCACGAGGCCCGCGAGCTTTTGGCCGCGGCGGCGCTCGCTTTGCTGTCGCTGTATTTTTCCCAGCGCGATAACTGCGCGCACGGCATGGCCATCTTGATTGGCATGTTTGAGCACGGAAGCAATCCGCGCTTTAAATCGAGTGGCGTGCTCATGTTTGAGCAGGTTACGACAGGTATGAAGTATTCGTCCAAAAAAGGAGGGCATATTCCGTCTCGCTTTGTGCGAAATACCGACTGCAAAAGACCCAGCGACCATGTGCATCGCGATGGATCGCATGGCTTTACGGCGGACGAAGATGATGCCGTCATGTTTTTCGAACGTTACCGCGTGATTCAACAGCGCGTGCATAACGACAGTCCGCGTTTCAACTTTGAGCTATGCGTCAAACGCCCGTTTGAGGCGCTTTCGGACAATCGACAGAACTTTTATTGCATGGAGGAAAAGATGGAAATCGATTTGGCAACTAAGGTGCAGGAGCTCCGGGACCGCTACACCCTCAACTACGCTCAGGCCAAGGGGTATGACCTGCTCGATAAGCTGATGATCGAGTCACTGCTTGCGTATCTGCGCGACGGGACGGTTTCAACCGCGGCACGTGAGAGCTATGTGGCGCAAACCGAGCGCCTGATTGACGGCGTGGTCAAGTTGCCGTGCGCGGCGAACCCCAAGGAGGGCGCAGACGTCGACCGTATTTCCTAGCAACTAAGCAGATCTTTTGACAAGAAAGGGGCCGTGATATGTCGGTCATTAAGATGTACGGCTACGAGGCCGCGCAGCAAACGGAGTATCAAACCAAGAAGTGGGCGACCAGGGAGGAAATGCAGACGCTGTCATCCGGCGACGAGCAGCGCGATGTGATCTTGGCGCATGATGCCACGGTGGCTTTCTACGAGGGCGACAAGCACTGGGAGACGAGCGTGTCCAACAATGTGTTTGCCTTTGGCGGGACCGGCAGCGGCAAAACAGCAAGTTTCATTTTGCCCAACCTGCTCAATCACCACGAGTGCTGCTATGTGGTCACAGACACCAAGGGTGAGCTGCTGCGCCGTACGGGGAAAGGCTTTGAAGAGGACGGCTACGAGGTAACGGTTCTCGATACTGTTAATCCCGAGCAGTCGGCCGGATATGACCCTCTGCGTTACGTGATGGATGTCGAGGATATCCCCACCACAGTGGCGGCAATCATGGAGGGGGTCGATCCCGACGGTCGTAGCCGTAGGTATGATCCGTTCTGGGATAACGCAAACGATCTGCTGCTTCGAGCAATTGTTGGAATCCTGTATCTCCTGGAGTGTCTTGCCGGCACCCTTGCGCCGGGCGAGGACCCCAATGCTCCGCGCCGCTACCTTAAGATGAACAACGTCTTTAAACTGGCGGCGCTCATCAAAGTCACGGGTGATGGCGAGGGACGATTCCCGTTGGACTACCTTGTAGAAGAGGTGGAGTCCAGGGAGTTTCTCGATAAGTTTGGTGCGGAGAACGCTGATCTGTATGGCGTTGAGCAGTATCGCGATTTTCGAGGTGCGGCAGATAGGACGCTTAAGAGCATTCTGATCACGCTCAATGCGACCATCTCGCGGCTTAAGACTCCCCAGCTCATGCGCGTTTTTGAGAATGACGAGATGCGTCTTGATCGTATTGACGAGGGCAAGCGCGTGATCGATCTTAAGGTGAGCGACAACGATTCGGCTAATGCATGGCTTGCGAACGTTGCCCTTAAGCAGCTGTTTAACCTTGCCCAGCGCCGTGCAGATGCCAGCCCCAGCGGGCATTTGCAGCGCCGCGTGCAGTTTATTCTGGACGAGTTCCCCAATGTTGGCCGCATCCCCGATTTTGAGCGGAGCATTGCGACCGTGCGCAGCCGTGGCATTAGCTTTTTGATGTGCGCGCAGTCGCTGAGCCAGCTCGATGGCGTGTATGGCGAAACCACAGCGCATACCATCCTCGATAACTGTGACAGCTTGATCTACATGGGCGGTGGCAGCAACATCGCGACGCAGAACTACATAAGCGAGCTGTGTGGCGAGTCGGTTTTGGGCACCAACTATGTGGGCGCCGAGCGCACTGCCGTCGATGTGCGCGGTTGCGTGATAACTCCGGGCGAGGTGGGGCTTATGCCGCGCACTGACTGCCTGGTCAAAGTGACCGGTATGCGCCCATTCCGTGCCAAGAAGTACTTTTGCGGCGACCATCCCAATGCGGCCAAGTGGCTGAGGGATTAGTCCCTGCAGCTTTGTGTATCCCATCTTGCATGTTTTGTCGCACGGCTTCCGTTAGCCGTAAGCCGTGCGGCCCCGTTTTGCCTCCTTACCGATTTCGTTTAGAAAGGAATTACCATGTCCGTTATGTATCGTGAGCCCAGCATCATCAAGAAGTCCAAGGACGGCCGCGTTGCCGCCGTCGATATGGCAAGCGAGTTGCTCAACAGCCGTGTGCTGTTGCTGGAGGGTGAGGTCAACGATGTGATCTGCAACGGCCTTATTAAGTCCATGTTGGTGCTGGAGCATCAAAGTGCGACCGAGCCCATCACCCTCATCATCAACAGCCCGGGTGGCAGCGTTACGGCGGGACTGGCGCTCATCGACACCATGCAGTCGCTCGACTGCCCCGTGATCACGGTGGGCGAGGGCATCGTGGCCTCGATGGCCGCAGTGATCCTGGCCTGCGGCGACCACCGCCAGGTGTACCGCCACACGCAGGTGCTCATCCACCAGCTGATGGGCGGCACGGGCATGGCGCAGCAGACCGATATCGAGATTGTGGCCCAGCATACAGCGGCCATGCGCACCGAGCTGGACGAGCTGCTGGCCGAGCACGGCAACCTGAGCGCCCAGGAGTTCCACGAGCTCACCGAGCGCGACTGCTGGTGCAACGCCAAGCGCGCCCTGGAGCTAGGCCTGGTGGACGAGGTGATTGCTCCGAGTAAGAAGGCGCTCTAGCGGGGCATATGCCCTACAAGTACGTTGAGCGGGGCGAACAGGTGCGTAAAATCACAGCCAGAAAGAGGTTGAACATGAGCAGGATTTGGGATGTCGACGGTATTGAGTGGGAAGACCTGCCTACCGTGAGCGACCTGCTGTGCGCTGCGGACACAAAGATCCTGGCGCGCGAGGTTGCCCTGCGATACGGCGGCAAGCCGGACGGCCGTGGCCGTGTCGATAGCGAGCACAACCTAAAGCGCGTCCGCCGCAAGGTCAAAAAGCTTCGCAAGATCGACCCCGAGCCCAGCGACAAGATCGTCCTGTTGCCCAAGCATGTCATCAATCGTCGCGATGCGGGCCACGGCTTTGGCTATTACGACGTAGAGCCGTGCGCCTTTACGCGCAGTGGCGCGCAAAAGTCAGGGGAGGACGCGTGTGCTGAGGTGTACCCGTGGGAACTGTTCCTACTGAACGAGGAGCCTGCGAGCGTCGTTCTGGGCTATCGCGTATGGCTCGGCGGCGAATGGGACCTATGCGAACGTTATCGCTTTTTGGCTGTGGTGTGCGCCAGCGCGCTACATCGCATCCGCGAGCAAAAGGAGCTGCGCAAGTGCCTCAAGAAGGACGATGCAGCCTGCGATATGGACGAGGACGAGGCGATCGAAGGTGTTCGTCACGATGTGCTGTATCCCGAGGAAGTAATCAACGCAAAGCTCGGCGGCTATTGGGATACGAGCTTGGGGCTCGATCTGCCCTGGAAGGACGAGCATTTCGAGACCTGCGTACGGATTGACAGGGCAATCGATGACCTGTTTGCCGAGGAGACAAAGCGCTGCGCTGCGGAGCTTGGGAGGAAGCTCGAGCGCGGGTATGAGGAGCGCGAAGAGCAATTTGACGAGAATTTGCTGAACGGAACGTCCTTGTGAACGGTCGCTGACAGTCCGATAAAAAATCTGTCCGGACGGAATGGTAGAAAAATAGCGCGAATGGAATTTGTACTTTAAGGAGTTGACAATGGGAATCGCCTATAAGGAACTGTTTCGTGTAAACCGTCCTATCTGTGGTCCTGGACCAGGAGGTTTCTTCATTAAAAGATTCAAGGAAAGCGGCTACAGTGAGGCTGAATTGCTCGATTTGATTTCGGGAGTTGACTTCTCTCTTGGTGAAGTTGGTGAGGACATTGGCCTGGGAAAGAAATGCGAAATAGTCGAACAGGCGGTGACTGGGGTGCAATATACGAGCTGGGCTCTCAGTCTGATCGGCGTGATTGTCTCCCTTATAAGCGGAGCATATTTATCCGCACTGATAGCCAGTAATCCAAGTGCTGCCGGGATTCTCGGGGTACTACTCCTGATTGTCTTAGGAATATATGCATGGTTTCGGTTTTGCTTTGAGCGAAATCGGACCGTGCTGTTATGTGCATTGGATCACATAAAGACGCTTCAGCCATAGTTGCATGAAATCGAAAGACAGAGGTAAGAAACGCGTATTGTTGCCCATAGGCATGGGGGGCACCGTCGGTATTCTTTTGCAAATTGGCTTATTCGGCCTCGGTCCCGTCCTCTTTTAGCACTAAGTCTTTCCTTTTGGCTCGTCCGTCCCCTCCAGTTTAGACACATCTAGATACATTACTTTGTCCTACTCGCAATCCACGTTGTACTTGAGCCTCACCGTCACGAGCATGAGGGTGAAACTGCAGTTCAACGCCGCACCGCCGGATTCGCGCTCTTCGGACTACTTCAAAGCGAGCATCAACAGTTGCTGAAGCACGCAGGCGACCGTCTGCTGCTTCGCGCTGCTTAGCCACGCGCGATTGGGGGCTAGCGACTCTGACTGAGGCGCGCGGGGCGTGAGCGCGGGTGGTGCGGCCCACGGTTGGTAACAACGGTAGTGACTGCCATTTGGAGGTGAGAGGTGGATTTCTAGAAATAAGGCGAATTAAAAAGCTCTGCTTTTTTGAATGGTAAAGTCTTGTGTTTGTAGAATGTTGCTATTACTGATCGAAATGAGATAGACATCGTGGAGACTCGTCAGACAAAGCCTTATCGCATCGCCTCTCTCTTTGCGGGATGCGGTGGTCTTGACCTCGGTTTCGCCGGAGGGTTTGATTTCCAAGGCAAGCATTTTGCTCGTTTGGCCACCGAAGTAGTCTATGCCAATGATTTCGATCGCGACGCCGTGACCTGTTTCAATGAGAACATCCCGAATTACGATGCCGCCGCTAATTGCATCGAGAAGGATATTCGCCAGGTTGAGCTTGACGAGATACCGGATTACGATATTCTCCTTGCTGGCTTCCCTTGCCAGCCCTTTTCCAATGCCGGCCTTCGCGGTGGCGTAAACGATAAATACAACCGTGGAACCCTTTTTGAGGAATGTGAGCGCATCCTAAAGGGGAAAATTAATGCGGGCAAGAAGCCCAGGGCATTCGTCTTTGAGAACGTGCGCGGAATCATGTCTTCTAAGATGGATGACGGAACTCCCGTTATCGCTGAGATTGAGAACCGCATGAGGGCACTTGGCTACAACGTCTGTCATCAGCTTGTGAAGGCGAGTAATTATGGTGTGCCCCAGAACAGGTTCCGACTCTTGATTATCGGCATAGATAGTTCTCTGAACAAAACGTTTGATTTCGATGAGATGGATCGCGTTGTCGACTCGGAGCAGCTGCCTTCCGTTTCTGCTGGGCGGCCTGAGAAGTTGCTCCTGGGGTCCATCCTTCAAAATCCCTCGGTTGAACACGAAAATGGGGATTTCTGGTCGTATACCGATGCCACTCAGGCCATGATTGAGCAGATCGGTCCCTGCGCTCATGGCGATAAGGCTTTCAAGTATTTTACCGAAGACATGACCATTGGCGATCTCCCCGAGGTGGTCTTTGAGGGCCGGTCGTGGAAGGATATTCCCTACGAACTTCTTAAGCCCAGGTTTAAGAAGATTGCCGATGATCCAAAACGCTACCACGCCCCTAAGTTTTTCCGCAGGTTCGCTTTTGGCGAGATTAACGGTACGATTACGGCCTCAGCGCAGCCGGAGAATTGCGGCATCACTCATCCCGTTGAGAACCGCCGCTATACAGTTGGCGAGATTGCGCGAATCCAGTCCTTCCCGGATTCTTACGACTTCAGCAAGATCCCCTTGCAGTCACGTTATAAGGTTATCGGCAATGCTGTGCCGCCAGTGCTTGGCTGGGTCATTGCCAAAGCCCTGACGAACAAGCTCCTGGAGGCTGACGGTGAGTAAATACTTCTCAATCGATGCAATTATGGCAGCGTTCTCCCTACTAAACACAGAGCTTTCAGCTGGGACGCATTTTAGCGCGCTGCAATATATGCTCGCCCTTGACAACTATGCTCACAAGTTCGGTAGAGACTGCGATACCGATTCCGATGAGGGCACATTTGTTTCTTTCGCCCATAAAGTTGGCGGACTTGAAGATGGGGAAGTTCCTGACCACATTGATGGCTTTACCGGCAAAAAGCCGAAAAAGGACAAAGATTCTGCCCGAATCCATTCAAATTTCATTAGCGCAGGAGCTGTTCAACGTTCCGAGCGCGCAACCCGCGAAGACCCCGAGCTTTACCCCAGTGGGGCAAAAAGCTATCTTTTTGCCATTTCCAAGAAGGTGCTTCTGGCCGATTCAATTCGCTACGAGCATTTGGACTTCTATCTTCCATCAAAGGAAATGAAGACGGCATTTGCTGTGTGGGTTGAACGCAACTCTGCCTTCAAAGATGAGTCTTCTTTTGCGGAGGCCCTTAAGGACGCTCTTGGCCAAAGCTACACCGCTGATTTGATAAATGCTTTCTGGAAAGATGGCGCACCGTCCCCAGATGATATTGGCCTTGACGATGATGTTTTTTCAAATGTAAAGCCGCGTATTGATTGGGCGACGATTGAGGAGTACTTTCCAGCGGGCGAACCGAACAGTACTCATTCCGAACCAGACAGGGTGAATCTAGTAAGAAACAGTCCGGACCTTCTCGAAAAGGTGGCGGGCTTGTCTCGCAATTTGATTTACTTTGGTGCTCCTGGTACGGGAAAGTCCTATCAACTGAATAAGCTCGCTGGGGATAGCTTTGCCAAGAAAAACATTCGGCGAGTGACCTTCTATCCGGACTACACGTACTCGCAGTTCGTGGGATGTTTTAAACCCTATAGTGAACCTGGTAGTAAGGAGATATCCTACGAGTTCGTTGAGGGTCCATTTCTGAAGACCTACCTCGAGGCCATCGCGCACCCCTACGACAATTTCGTCCTGCTGATTGAAGAAATCAACCGCGCGAACCCCGCCGCTGTCTTCGGTGACGTGTTCCAGTTGCTTGACCGCGACAATAGCGGGAGCAGCGTTTTCCCAGTTGCCGCGCCGAAGGAGATGGCTGGCTGCATCGGCAGGTATCTCAATGCGCTCAAAGACAATGCCGATGTTCGAGACGCTATCGAGGGGTATTACGACCCCGATATGGACTTCAATGATTTTAGGGAGATAGCCTGCGAGGAGCTCTCCCTACCGCCCAACATGTACATCTGGGCGACCATGAACAGCGCCGACCAAGGGGTGTTTCCGATGGACACCGCATTTAAGCGGCGTTGGAGCTTCAAGTATATTGACATCGATGCTGGGGCCGGCAAGCCTCTCGAAGACGGGAAGAAGATATCCGAGATAGAGGTGCCGATTACGGTAAGCGGCACCGATTCTCGAATCGTTTGGGATAAGCTGCGCCGCAAGATTAACGGACTGATGAAGGACCTCAGGATCAATGAGGATAAGTTCTTGGGCCCCTTCTTCATCTCGCCCAATGACCTCAATGATCGATTCAGCGATGTGTTCAAGGACAAGGTCCTTCTTTATTTATGTGAGGACGTTGGGAAGTTGAAGCGCGGACGGCTTTTCAGCGATGAGACGGCGACCTATTTCGAGCTGTGTAAACAATTCGACCGCGATGGAGTTGCCATTTTCAAGGGCATCGAGCTCGCCGATGTTGTCGCTGGCAAGCCATCGGAGGGCGTTGCTGCTGAATCTGAAGAAGAGACCGAGGAATAGGCAATGAAACCGGTGATGGTCCGCGAGCTGAGGCCCTTTTCTCTTGCTTGGCTTGCTGACGAGCTGGGATGTACGGTTACGAGGGCAAAGACCCTCGTTGGCGACATGATGGCGCGCGGTATTGTGCGGTACCGGACGGGAAGGAAAGCCGATCCCGAGGAAGCCGATGTGGAGAGCGCTACTCCCTGTGAAGTCTACCAGTTCCGCTTCGTGGGCCTGGTGATGACCGATGGTGCGGTGATTGTTGTTTACCCCAAGTACTTCCATGACCGGATGCCTGTTAATGGCGAACTCAGGTTGATAATGCGTGTTCTCAAGCGTGATGCGGGCATCGCGGTACTGACGAGTTTGGAAGACGCCAACGAGGGTGCTAGCGACAAGTTGCCCGTGATGCTGGCGCTGTTGGAGCTGTACGGTGAGTACGGTGAGTACTCGAACTACGCGGAAGGTCGCGAGCTCAACGGTAGCGGGAGCATTGACTGGAACCGTACAATTGATGGACACTTGCCCGTTCTCTCGAACGGGCGGCCGATATACATGGAGTACGAGACGCGTAAGACGCATCGCGATGACTCCGACTTCATCACGCGGCTGCATCGCGCCGTGCTGACCGAGTGCTCGCGTAAGTTCGGGGAAGTGGGCATCGACAAACTGCTTTCGCTCGATGAGGTGTGTCTTTCGGACGAGGACATCGAGGTTTTCGGCGATGTCGAGATGCTGGGCTGGCGTCTGGAGTGCGAGCGCGCGGCCCAGTTCTCGGACTGGAAGCTCTTAACGCTCGATTTGCTTGAGCGCTACCTGCTGGTGCGTGAGAGCGAGGTACGCAGTGATGAGGTGCAGGCGCTGGGGACAACGAGCTTTTACCACCTGTGGGAAGAGGCTTGTAAAACGGTTCTCGGCGATGCGCTTGGTAAGCGGCTGGGCACGCTCGGGCTTACGCTTGAGGGTAAGTGGGCAGCTGATAACCGGAAGAAGTTGATCGAGATAATTCCACGGCCCCTGTGGGAGCGCTGGCTCGGCGATGGGTTTGCTGAGCCCGAAGGTACTGACACGCTCATTCCTGACGTCATTGCCATTGCAAATGGACCCGATGGCGAGCAGCTGTTCTGTATCTGTGACGCGAAGTACTATGTGCCGAGTGTAGGTGGCAAGATGGAGCGCCAGCCGGGACTGGAGTCGGTGGCCAAGCAGTTCCTGTATCAGAGTGCATACAGAGGATTTGTCAAGGCTTGCGGGTTCGACGGGGTGGTGAACGCGTTTCTGGTGCCGGGAACCGTTGATAGACCTGAGCTGATGGCGAGGGTGTCGTTTCCGGGCGTGATTGCGGAGGAAGAAAAGCCGCTCGACAATTTCATCAACATGCTAATGCTGCCGGCGGGGGCCGTGTTCGAGGCGTATCTTCGCGGAGAGGTATTGAATACTTGCCGACTACTTGCGGTTGATGGCACTTACTAGTGGGAAAGCCAAGTCGGTTAACTGGCAACTGAGGCTAGGAGGGGTTGGCCCTTTCAATGCTCAACTAGACTGGGCAACGAGCACTGATTATGTGCGGATTGCCAAATATGCTGGCAACGGGCAGGGAAAGGCTGCGATGAGTCGTCACTTCCGTCTTGTGAAGAATCCGAGTCCCTTTCGTCCGAGCTGCCGATGCCAATCTTCTCAATGGCGGTCAAGCTTCGGCCGGCACTGCATCTAGGGCAGCTGGTAGGTGGCCTCAGAATAACTATGCAAGCTCTTGTCATCGCGTGAGAAAACTTGCAGATTGGGATGGGTGGCGTCCGCGCCCAATGCCACTCCGTGGACTTCGGCTCTGCTGAAGACCACGGTATCAAGCTCTGTTCAGCTATCTCGGATCGTATCCCTTTGTATACACGGTAAAGCTGAGTTCATCGATCGTGCCGAAGCTGTAAATGCACGCATCGGGCGTGTTCCCTATGCCTTGGGCAGTCGGGTCGGTTGAGGTGCATTCTTCCCTGTCTATTCCAAGCAATGGAATGGGCTTTGCGGTCTGATCGGTACGATTTATCTGCGCAATGTTCTCCAGCAACTCGTATAGCCTGATATACCACGAGCCGCATGGGTGCTTACCGGGCCCCATATAATTCAGCGTGCACTTTGATTGTGGGCTTTCGGCGAGCTGGCTCAAGCGTTCAAAAAGTGCCGGGTACTCGGCTTCGGGAAACTCGACTTTTATATACTGTTTGCCATTGAGGATGAATCCGTACCACAGTACGGAGTATGGGAAATCGTTCCTATCTGGTCGCTTGATTTTTGCCCTGCAATTGGGCTGGTTGACGATAGACAGCCATGACATGTAGAGCTCGTCAGAAATAAGGCTACTCGCTTGGTATGCTGGGCCAAGACCATCGAGAACAAAATTGCTAAGGTGATTAAAAAAGTGGGCACAATCCGTTAAGCCTTTGCTATATGCCGTATCGGCTTTTCTCCGTATATTGAGCGCGACATCGCGGGGTGATTTGCGACCAAGATGCTTCTTGGCGTTAAAGCGAGGGTTGCAATAAAGCTTGGTTTCCTCGTTATATCGATCGCAGTACTTGCTGTTGGGACCGGTCGGGAAAAAGAGCGAACCGCATGTTTGGCATGTTATTGGCATAATGCCGCACAGCAGCAGTTCGTGGAGGATGCGAGCATAAAGGCTTGCAAAAGACCATTCCTCCTCGGTGAAGTAGAGCTCTCCAGCCTTTGAAATAACGGCCTGAAGTCCAACGAGCCTATTGAGATTTTCCTGGTCGTTAAGCTCTGCATATGTATGGAAGTCTCCATTTGCGAAAATGTGGTTCTCGCGCATAGCCTCGAGATAGTTGTTACGAAACGCCTGCATAAAGGGGGCGCTATTCATGCGCTTTATATCGTTCAAGTGTTCTTCGAGCTTTTGAGTCGTTTCGTTTCCAGGCAAGTGCTTTTTGGCTGCGCATACAAAAGCGTCGCCAAAGCGGATGATTGCCGGCAGCTGCTTATCGAATAATCGAAATTGTCGCGGGTCGCTTGTTTTGATGGCGGCTGGGAAAAACTCTTCGTTTTGTGCTAGCAGGCTAGGTGCCTCTGTGTTTTTAAGCAGCGGGGCAAGCTCCAGACATTCCTGATAAAAAACAATGAGGAGCGCTCGAAAGAGATCGGTATTGGTGCAGACGCAAGCTGTTTCTAGCTGAGACTGCGCCTTGGGAAAGTTGTATATAGGATGGTCGCGGTCATACGGCACCGATTCTGTTAGCTTGGTCTTGCCGTAGGCAGTTTTAATGGCCATGTCGTTCGACTCGAGCTGGAGATAGGAGCTAAAGAGGGATGCCATTTCTTGCTTGCTGAGTTGGCCTGATGTTGTGATCACCGCGCGGTACAGGCGGTTGATCTCGTTGCACTCAATAGCGTTGTTGTTCATCCAGCAGCTGTAATAGCGATAGTCGGGAATCGCCGTGATGTTCATGACACATTGTCTGCAGACATTTTCAAGGAGATATCTGGCCATGCCCGAAATCTCTCCGTGCGCATGGCGCGTAATGGCTTTATCGAATATCGGAGCAAAGAAATCGAGGTCGAGTTCCTTTTGTTCTTGAAGGTTGACTTCGATTTCGGCTTCGTTCAATTCTGCTTGGGTGGGCTCTTGGTCGGGATCGTCTGGATCGAGCCAGTTGTCATGGTCTGGCTCGGCTGCGCAGTCCATCGAAGCGTGTTGCGCATGGTGGGGAGCAGCAGGGGACTGGCGAATGGCGTTCTGCAAATCGATATAAAAGCGCTGTTCTGCTCGCTCTGAAAATTTGTCCCCGATTTCGTTGAAAAGCGAGCTTAAATCGACGCGTAATAGGTCGTTGGCTATGGAGATGAGATTCCATGCGCTTGCATTGCCGGTTGCGTTTCCGTCATCGGCACAATCAATCTCTGGCGTCCTGTTAAGAAGAAGCATGCGGGGATTGACGGGAGAGCGAAGAAAGCCCGCCTCAAAACCCCAGCTAAATGACTCTTTTTCGGACTCAGGCATCGATGCTCCAAACAGCCAAAATTTAAAACGCAATAAAAGTCATAATACGCGGCTGTTTGCGGCTGTTCAATGGAGTCAAGCGAAAAGGCTTAAAACCAGGGAGGCCGTTATGTCCGATCGCATCAAGCTCAACGAAGGAAACATTGATGTATGCGAGCGCGAGGTCATCGCTCTTCGAGAGATTATCGCTGCCGCCATGGGTCGCTTGCATCAGATGCGCAAGCAGTGCGAGCGCGGCTACGCGTCTTCGGAGGATTTCGAGAATGCGTTGGATGCTTACGGAGTGATCCGCGAGCGAGCCGATGAGCTTGACCGGCTTGGTTTCGAGTTCAGATGGTCGTCAGTCCCCGATGTGGGGATCGATGAGTACGTCGGGCTCGAATGGATTGAGGATGACAACTCTCCGCGTGAACGCGGTTTCGATATCGCTTGTTAATGTGTCCGCACGACTTGATATCAATGTGAGCAAACAGTCTCTGATCGGAGTCGACTAGAGACTGCACCTTGGTTGCCGTCGATTCCGGTTTGATCTCTGTTGAAAGGAAGATCATGAACACCTCTATCCAAATTCCGTCCAGCGCCGTTGAGTCTGCACCCCGCACCGCCAAGGGTGAGGTCGTCAAGCTCGTGCAGGGCGCGCTGCTCGTTGCCGTTGCCGCGGTTGCCGCTGCCGGCATCGCCTCTGTCGCCGCCCCGTTTTGCGTCTGGAAGGGCGAGGTCGCGCTGTTCTTGAACGATTCGTTCAGTACCAACTACTCCGTTTCTGAGATCGCGGAGTACGCGTCGGCGGCGCCCGGGTCCGATTGGGCGTCGCTGCTCGTGGCCGCGCTCGTCGCGGCGTACCCTGCCTACCATGCCGTCTGGCGCGTTCGCGAGGGCCTTGGGCTCAGCTGCGAGGCCCCGGTGTTCAGCAGGCGCGTGTCGCGCTCTCTCGCCGCGGTGAGCGCCTGCCTGCTGCTGGCGATGCTGTTCATGGGCTATGGAACGAGTTGGCTCATCAACGGCAGTGCGATGGGTGACCAGAGCCTTGTTGAGTCGGGGCACAATGTATGGGTCGTTTCCATCATGATCATGCTGGGCTGCGCCCTGATGTGCCTGTTCAAGTGGTTCCATGCCAAGGGCCCCGGGCGCAATTTCGGAAGCGGCTTCGCTATCGAGCTGGTCCGCCTCGCCGACGTCTTGCTGAAGCGTGCGAGCTCGAGCCTGGTGTTGTGCTATGTGGCCGAACTGCTTGCCTGCCTGCTGGCGCTGGCCTTCATTGTCGTGGCCTATGTCGTCGTGAGCGTGGCCATCGCGCTTGCGTTCGCAGCCGTGGCCTTGGTTGTGTGCCTTGCCGGGATTCCCATTATCCTTGCTGCCTCGTGGCGTAGGTAGCGGCGCGACCATGCGAGTTCTTATTGCAGCGTGAGAAAAACTTGCAGAAATCGCAAGTTCTTTTCATGCGATGAGAAAAACTTGCAGATTGGTGTGAGGACGACAATTTTCCGCATGAGCGCGATTTCGATATTGCTTGTAAATGTGTCCGAACGGTTGATTGGAGACAAAATGTATCCGGACGATGAGTGCAACAGCTACCCCATGAGCATTACGAACGATGACGGTCCGTTCCTGGTCATGGAGGCGGAGCTGTTTTACAACGACGAGCTGAACGATGAGTTCAAGAAGAGCAGGGCGCGTCATTACTATTCTTGCGCAAGTGCTGTTACGGCACTTTATTACTGCAAATCGCTTGCAGAGGATGACGATAATCCCTGGTATGTAAGCTGGGAAAAGGCGGTCGAGCAGTATCCGCTGGAGAAGCGCGAGAGCGCAACGATGCTCTATTGGGTTGAGCCGACCGATCCTTTAACAGCCCTCGATGCCCGCTACCCCCAATACGACCTTGAGCCATATGTAAGTAAGGCCATCCGCGTCGCCAGCTCATATTTGCTGGGGCTCCACGATAGTGCGTATTCGATTGATCAGTTGGATGTTGAGGACGTTGACAACCTGCTCACTGCTGCCTGGTTTTTGACCCAGAAACTCCAAGAAGGCGGGGGCATGCATGACCCGGATGCCCTGGATAAGATCGAAGACGCCACGTATGACGCCTATACAGCGGTCAGGAATTTGATTGAGAACGAAGAGGCAGCTAGGGCCAGTGCAAAGTCTGATGGCAATCTTTAGCTGCTGTGCTGAACGGCGCGCCTGGTCGGCAGGCTGTCGGCAAAAATCCGGACAGCCTGCCGACCCCAGTCGCTACATCGTCCCCTTGCTCGCGGCGTAATGTTCCGCCTGCTTAAGGACGTCCTCGTAGGCGCGCTGTTTCGCCTTGTATTCTTGCGCATGGCGCTCCTGTTCCGCTTGCCCGGGAACGGGCACGGTCATGCTTCGGAGGTCCATTGGGGCAAGTTGCACGAGCGCGTCTCCGTGCGAGGTGTCCCTGATGCATGTCGCCCTTGCAGTGAACGACGTTGAAGAGCGCGAGGCGTTGGAGTGCGATCTTAGGAAACTGCTCGCTTCGTGTGAGTAGTCGCCGACTGTTTCTTTTTCCTTTCTTTCCTTTTCTCTAGCGGCATGAACGCCGCTCCCTCAACCGCCCTGCGTGAGTTTTTGTCCGCATGGGATGGTATTCAACACATGTAACAACTAAATCGGAGGTTTGACCATGGCAACGTGGGAACTGAACTGTCAATCGAGTCCGTCGTCTGCGGGCGACAAGGAGCTTGCTCCCTATCTTGCGCGCCAAAAGGCGATGCGCGAGTTTTTTGAGCGTGCGCTGCTTGTCCCCCAGGACCAGGACAACAACGGTCTGTACTTTTTGGGCGCCACGACCGGCTCGGGTAAAAACTATACGGCCGAGCAGGTCACGGCTGATCTAATTGCCGGCGGCTGGGATGAGTCGGGGTGTTTTAACAAATGCCCCGGCCGCCGTACCTTGGTGTTTGTGGTGCCGGGCAAGGACAACCGCGACAACTATGTTGCAAGCGTGCGCCAGCTGCTGGCTGATCAGGGCATGGATTGCGAAGATGCGGCACGTATGGTGTTCGATCTACCGCGCGCGGGTGAGAACATCCTGCATTGGATCGAGGCCACCCGCGGCAAGGGTGCCGTGGGTGTGCGCAAAATTCCGTGTCCCATCGAAGCAGATGATGAGAACTCTTATCGCGTCATTAAGCGGGCGTGGCGTAACGCTATGGAGGTTGCCGATAACCTTTTGCACATTCTTGATACAAAGAAAAGCCTGGGAAGCGTTGCCGACTGTCTGACCCCCAGCCTGTGGGAGAAGCTGTCGTTAGCTGATGCGAGCTTGCGTTGGGCAGTGAGTTGCGAGCTTAAAAACATCACGCGTGGCATGGAGATAATCCCTCAGATTTGGCCATCTGCGCTACTCAACGACGAGAGCATGCCACATGTGATTGCGTGCACGCCTCAAAAGCTCGTCAACACAATTGATACGGTGACCGGTGCGAGAGTTGTGCTTTTTAATGCGTCAGCCGCCGAGAAGAGCATGTTTATCTTTGACGAAATCGATCATATGAAGTCCGATATGCTGTCGACGCTGACGGACGACCCCGTGACGTTTCAGCCGGATGAGGTGCTGCGCATCCTTGATCGTCATTTTAACGGCGGCGTGGTGGACCCCTTGCTGCTAGGAAATCGAGACCAATGGATGGCGGTCTACACGCACGCTTCCACGTCGGGTGATCACAAGGGGTCGAATGCCGAGAGGAGCAGGGTTTCGCGAGCGAGCGTAGAGGAAGCTGCCGAAGAAATCGCAAAGGATGCCGAGAATATTCAAAAGGCGCTTGCCTCTTGCATTAAGGAGATGAAGCTACGTCTGCCTTTTGCGCTGTCTGATGAGGCGAAAGAAGGGCAACTCTTCGGTCGACATCTGTTTGGCAGTGACGATATCTCGGTGGGTGACAACTCGATAAACCCGTTGCGTTACAAGCTCAATGAGAGCGGTACCCACAATATGATTACGGCTCATGGGGCGAATGGACAGCCAACAGTCAACAAGGCGGTGCGCCGAGCTCGCGGTATCGTCAGGATGGCGGTGGGTCATCTCGGCCGCTGCGCTGCGCTTATGGACAGCCTGTATTACGGCAGCATTTCGTACAAAGACGATCTTTCGCGCAAGAACATCATCGATGCGCTGGGCATTAGGAACGATCAGACCAACGAGAAGTATTTTTGGGATTCGTTGATGATGGCGCTGTTCTTTAAGAACCGTAAGAACGACGATATTGATGCAGCCGACGACTCGATGTATGCGCGTGGCGTCGGCTACCTGGTGATGGAAACCACGCTCGACCACATGTTTACCACGCACCTAACCAGCCATGGCATTGAGCGCATGCCCGAGGCGTACTTGGCCTCCATTGCTGCCAAGGCACCCTGCGTGTGCATGAGCGCAACTTGGAGCGCATCGACCGTAAAGAACTTTAACCTGGATTACCTCGACGAGGTTCACGGCGTGGTTCGTAAGGATGCGTGGATCGGCGAGCTCAACCAAGAGATCGTTCGACAGACCAAGCTGTTTAACAAACAGGCGGCAAAGACGTACGACGTTGACGTTGCTTGGGTTGACGAAGACAAGAATCTTGCCGGTATGGCAGCGTTGGCCGGTGGCGCCTTTGGTGGGGCCATCGTATCGCCCGACGAGACGTATGAGCGCGTGATGGAGTTCTTTGACCAGGTCGGTGTGAGTGAAGGGCTTGCAGTGCGTCTGCGTTTAAAGATCGCCGACAGGGTGGGCACAAGCGACGTCAAGAGCATCGAGTTTGAACTGAAGCGCCTAAGCAAGACACTCGTTGCCGTGAGCACCTGGGCACGTGGCGTTGCACGCAACGAGCATCAGGCAGGAGCCATCTTTACGATGCGCCACATGGGAAACCATGGCGACTTTAATAGTTTGGCGCTGGACCTTGCCCGAGAAATCGTTGCCGAGCTGGTGATTAGGAACGTTAAGAGCCCCGAGGCGTCGTACGAGAAGTCGCTCGAGGAGGCCAAGGATATGGTGCCGTGCTTTAACGCTGCAGAATGGGATACCGGTTGGGGCGACGCTCAAAACCGTCTCGAGATGGGCCAGCCGACCCTGATGTTCATCAATTTGTCGGCTGGTGGCTTTTCCAAGAATCTTAAATACAAGGTACCGGAAAGCTTGTGTCGCACGGTGCGACAGGTTGATTGTGGCTTCGAGGATGCCGACCGCCGTCCCAAGATGGACCTGGACTTCCTGTACATTGAGTCGCCTACGAGCCGTTTGACGTCGGAAGTCGAGATTGGCTCGGCGAAATTTGTCCAGCAGGCGTTGACGGGTGTGGTTGAACAGGAAGAGTTGGTGGCGCGCGGAGAGGTCCCGTTTACCGAAAAGCGTCATAACGTACGGCTGCTGCTGTCTGGCACCAAACGGAATCTGCCGGTTCGCAATACCCTCTCTTATCAGGTCGAAGGTGCTCGCATTGTGGCGCAGGCCGTGGGCCGCCTGATGCGCACGAGCGTAAAGATGCCCCGCGTACGGGTGATGCTCGATCGCGAAATTGCGAACGATTGCAACTTCTCCTTCTTACATGATTTGCCGATGGGCTACGAGCTTGAGCAAGTGGTTGGTGCTTGCTCAGCTGCTAACAATCATATGGCGGATGATAAAGACCACGCTGCCGATAAGCAGCAGAATCTTGCCGCCTTTAAGAACAATCTTGCCCGGCAAAAGCATGAGAAGTTGGCATGGAAAGTCACTTCGCTTAATGCTGGGATGGAGGATCTTGCCGCCTTTGACGATGAGCGCGACTTCTATCTGCATCATTTTTGCCTGCCGTGGGAGGATCTCGCGAGCTATCCGGCGCGCCGAAGCACCGCGTTGCGTATGCCGTATGCCACGAGCGGTTATGCGTATGCAGAAGGCGGTGCGTGCAAGGTGCCGCACTTTGAATTTCCCAGCTATGACGGTGAGCCTGTCGAGCAGATTGCTGCCCGCCTGGAGGAGTACTGCCGCTATAACGAGGGCTTTAAGGGTGCGAAGGTTCGCCAGGTAAGCCAGGCGGCGGCCCGCGTGCCCGAGCTGCTCTCAATTCGCGAGGTGCGCGAGCGCTGGTCGCGTGACGGGGTGCCCGCGACGCTGCAGCCGGCGGCGACGGTGCACATGACGCCCTACATGTTCCAGGCGGTGTACCTGGGAGAACTGGGCGAGTCTGCCGGCAGGGCCATCTTCGAGGCGTATTACGACGGGCGTTATTCGCTTGCTCGTGGTGATGCGGCCCATGCCGAGACGGGCGGCGATTTTGAGGTGCTCGATGCCGCTGGCAACAAGACCGGGGTGTGGATCGACTTTAAGCACTATCGTATCGGCGCCTATGAGGCCTACAGGCGCAACGACGGCGAGACCACGGATGCCGAGCGCTTTAAGGCCAAGGCTCAAAAAGTGGGGGCGAAGCGCCTGCTGATCGTAAATGTTTTGGCCGATGAAGCGGCGCTGGAGCTCCGCCAAAAGCCAATCGATGACGAGGGGATGGTGTTCTCCTTCCCCTATATGGCAGCTGATGGAGCAATCAAGCTGGAGATGATGGAGGCGATCGGCCGTGCAATCGAAGCATAGCCAGCCGTGCGGTCTGGGAGACATCGCTGTGTCCGAGCTCGTGTTGCAGCTCGATGCGGCGGCTGCCGAGGAGCGTTACTCGGTCTTTTGGTGCAACGTTGGCGATGCGGGCAAGCATGCCGTGGCAAACTTTATGGCCGATGTGTGCCAGACGGGCAAGGTCGTCGCGCTCACGCAGCTTGCAGACAACCGCGTCTTTCTGATGGTCAAAGCGGGCGTGCAGACGGGCGACCTTAATGCCTCGCTTTATCGGGAGCAAGTGGTTCCGATTAAAACTAATTGGAACGAGTTGGACGATTACGTTGCGCTCCGTTTGCTGTTCAACTCCTGCTCTCAGTTTGAGGGGATTGAGGACGAAGTTCCCAATGACACCGGGCACCTGTATGTCATTAGCGCCAAGGGTGCCCGCCGCGATGCTGTCGAAAGCGACGGAAGGGGACCTGCCAAGATCGAAACGGTTGAAATCGTTATCGATGAGGATTGCACCTTCGATCTTAAGATTCGGACGTTTACCAAGCGCCGTGTGCTTATTGGCAGGGCACAAGGTGACGAGAAAGAGCTCGAAAAGATTAAGAGCCAAGTGGGCTACAGGCTATCGCCCGTGGCGACGATGGTGCTTGCCCACGAACAAAAAGACGAGTACATCCTGCGCCGAGCCAAGGGCGACAAGCCGTCCAAGCGCCGTGATCTGACGTTCTCGGCCCAGGCGGACAAGGTCGCCTATACCAAGAAGGGCATTCTGTATCGAGAGCTGCAGATTCTCGAGCGCCGTTACAGCGACTTCGCCCGGGTGATGCTCATGGAATACCCGCGTAAGAGTTTCTACGAGGTGCTCAAGGGTGATGAGTACGCGCGCGTGGTTGCGGAGCGCATGGCGGGGCAGCGAATCGTGGTGTCGTTTGCGCGTAATGGGCTTTCCGAAGTGGCGCGCCGGCTGGCCGATCGACTTAACGATTCCTCGTGGGGCGTTCGCGCATCGTATGGCGGAAGGACCGTGGATTCGCGGGCGCTGAACCTTGTCGTTGTGCCCAATGAGGTTGCTGAGGACGACGGCTATGCCTTACATGTTGGCGTGGTGGAACAGCACGTGACGCCGGATGTGTGCGAGCCACTGTTTAAAGTTGCGCCAAGGCAAAAGGATCGCAATGCGCAAGAGGCGATCCTGGGTGCCATGCTCAAAGAACTACTGGTAAAGCAGGATGTTGTCGACGAGTGGGTGACGGCGTTTGATCTTGACGCTTTGGATATTGAGTCGGTGACGGTGTGTGGCTTAGTCGATGTGCCGCATAAAGCAAAGGACAAGATTGAGCTGGATTCGCGTATCGCTACGTTGACGATTGGCACGGATGGGGGCATGCGCTATGCCTCACATTCGGCAGAGGATGGTCCCGAGGACGAGATGGAGCTCGATCTGCTGACCGCGGACGGCAAACTCGATAAGGGCGCCTATGTCTTTGACGTGCATGCGAACGGGCGGTCTATGCTTGCGCGCGTGCGGGATACGGGACTGACGACGTTTTCCAACAACTTTATGGCTCTGGTGGGCGAGCATCAGCTCGCGGGCAAGGCGGGGCGTAAGAAAGAGATTTTCGAGAGCTACAACTCGCCTTATTACGGCATTGGAACGTTCGAGCGCGCGGGCAGGGCTTGCTATTTTGTGGGCGTCAACAACGGCACCCAGGAGGATATGGCGACTGCGATTCACGTGCGTTCGATTGAGATACTCGGAGGCGATGATTTGTCCGAGTTGTTGGTTCAGCTGGCCAACATGGGCCTTTCGCGCTATAAGGCTCCGTCCGTGTGGCCGATTCCGGTCAAGTATCTCAACGAGTGCGCTGCGCGTGAGGGCGCGGTGGGGGATGGCGGTGGCGGCAAGTGATGGTGTTGCGCAATTATCGCTCCTAGAACTTTTTGAAATTATGCTTGCATTGTAAAAGGCGAGAACATATACTGCAGCCATAGCACATCAGATGGGGTCTCAAAAAGAGACCAAGCAAACGAGTTTTCAGTTTATGTTGAGAGGTACTTGAGCATGACCAGCAGAATTTTCCCCCTTTACAACGATAATACCGACCATATCGATCTCAATACCATCTGCGGTTACAGTATTTGTTCTAAGTCTGAGAACTACATGTTCGCTCAAGATGATTCAGAGCTTGGCTCCGAAGATTATGAGTACCTGAATGATATTGAGCGCGAGCGGGAGTATGAGCTCGGCATCCGCTGATGGATGTGGGCTTGTCTCCAACTCCTCCGATTTAACTACCCCGTTATCACCTCTTTTTAGCGGGGCACGTTAGATCGACTATGTGTGTCAAACATCAGCTCATCGTGGGAAGGAATCGGCAATGAGCAAGAACGTGAATAAGAACATCAATGGCGGCGCTGCGGGTAAGGCGAAGGCCGCCGGGCGCATGGCGACGGTTGCCGCGGCGACGATCGCCATGACGGGTGGCTCGCTGCTGTCTCCGCTGACCGCGGTGGCACAGGGCGCGGATGGTGTTGGCGTTGCGGGTGCATCGGCTGCGGTGATGTCGCCGCTGACGAGCGCTGCGTCCGCCGGTGCTGGTGCGGGCGCTGTGTCTGCGGCTCAGAAGGTCGCCGATCTGCAGGCTGCAGTTGATGCGGCGCGCGCCAAAGCTGCTGCCGCCAAGGCCGATCTGGAAGCAGCCGCCGCTCCCTACGACGCTGCCGCTGCCAACCAGCAGCAGGCGCAGGGCGCCTATGATGCTGCCCGCGGTGCAAGCGATGCTGCAGCTTCCGCTGCCTCAACCGAGCTGGAAAAGCAGATGGGCGCTGCGCAGGACAAAGCCGATGCGGATGTCAAGGCGCTTGAGGACGCGCGTGCCGCGCTCGATGCCGCCAAGAAGAACCTGACGGACAAGGACGAAGCTCTGGCCGCTGCCCAGAAGGCATCCAGCGATGCCCAATCTGCGCTTGAGGCCGCTCAGGCTGCTGCCTGTCTCTTATACACATCTCCGAGCCCACGAGACTACGCTGCATCTC